>JAOPYS010000138.1 GCA_025964465.1 Thermoleophilia bacterium | reverse complement strand
CGGCGCGCGCCTCGGCACGTCGCTCCTGCTCCTCGTGCACCTGCACGAGCTCGGCCTGCGCGGCCGTGAGCCGCGTCACCGTGCGGGCGCGATCCAGCTGCTCCACGTCGAGCCGGCCCTCGGCCTCGTCGAGCGTGCGATCCAGGCGGGCGTGGTGGTCGGCGATGATGGCGGCGACCCGGATCCGGTCGGCGGCCTCGGCCAGCGACCCGGAGACGAACAGCTGCGTGACGACGTCGCCCCCCGTGCTGTTGCTGACGTACGCCTGGGCGAGCCACTGGCCGAGCTGCTCACGGGCCACGGCCCGCTCGTTGGCCAGGTCGTCGCGACGCTCGTCACCGACCAGCAGCGATTCGCCGAGCGCCTGGGTCTCCGCCTCCAGCTGCGTCGCGAGGACCGCCAGCTGCGCGTCGCTGCGGGTGTCGTGGGCCCCGGCGGCCGCCGACGAGACGGGAAGCGCGAGGACGCCGACCAGCAGCGCGACCACGACGATCACGCGCGAGGGGCGGTTCCGCTGCACTCGGAAATCCATCGCAACCCGCATCGGCGCGTGGATCCCGAGCCTGAGCGGATCCCCCCACGGCGCACAGGTTGCAAGAACCTCGCCGGAAAGGTTGCGCGCTCAACCATCCGTGGCTACACTCTGGGAGACGCATAGTTGCGCACGCAACCATTTACCTCGGAGGACACATGACCACTGCAACGACCAACCGCATCGAAGCCGGAACCTGGGCGCTCGACTCCATCCACTCGGTCGCGAACTTCCGCGTGAAGCACTTCGGCCTCACGTGGCTGCGCGGCCGCTTCACCGAGTTCGAGTTGACCCTCACCGCATCCGAGGACGGCTCGCTCAAGATCGAGGGCGGCGCCCCGGTCGAGACGATCGACTTCCCGAACCCGCAGCTGCACGGCCACCTCATGGGCCCGGACTTCTTCGACGCGGAGCTGCACCCGCGCCTGACCTTCTCCTCCACCTCCGTGGAGCTGGCGGACGACGGCACGGCGCTCATCAAGGGCGACCTCACGATGCGCGGCACGACCAACCCGGTCGAGCTCAAGGGCACCTGGTCCGGTCCGGTCGAGGGCCTGGGCGGCGACACGCGCATCGGCCTCGAGATCTCCGGCGAGGTGGACCGCTTCGCCTACGGCATCAGCTGGGCCGCCAACCTGCCCGGCGGCAGCGAGGTGCTCGGCAAGACCGTGAAGCTCGAGGGCGAGTTCGAGCTGGCGCGCCAGTAATGACGACGGACGCACCGATCCGCATCCTGGCGATCGCGGGGAGCCTGCGCGAGGGGTCGTTCAACCGACTCCTCGTGCGGCTCGCCGCGTCGCGGGCACCCGAGGGAGTCGAGCTCGTCGAGGCCACCGGCCTGCGCGACGTCGAGCCGTTCGACGCCGACATCGAGGCCGACGGCTACCCGGCAGGCGTCGCGGCCTTCGCCGCGCAGGTCGCCGCGAGCGACGCCGTGTTCGTCTCCACGCCGGAGTACAACGGGAGCGTCCCGGGGCAGCTCAAGAACGCGTTCGACTGGTTGTCGCGCGTCGACGGCGGGCCCGATCGTGGCGCGCTGCGCGACAGCCCGATGTTCGGCCGGCCGGCCGCGGTCGTCTCTGCGAGCGACGGCCAGTTCGGGGCGACGTGGGCGCGCGACGAGATGCTCAAGGTCCTGCGCACGCAGGGCGCGCGGGTGGTGGCCGAGCCCAAGCTCGCCCTCGCCGCGGCCCACGAGGCATTCGATGCCGACGGCGTGCTGAAGAGCCCCGATGCGCTCGAGCGCCTCGACGGCGTCGTCGTCGCGTTGGCCGACACGGCGCGCGCGCTGCGAGCCGCACGCGCCGAGCGGTCGGCGTCCTCCACCGGAGCGACGACCACCTGACGGTCGCCGTCCTGCAAGGATGTCGGACATGGCGCTCCCCGATCCGAACCCTGCTGCTCCGTCCAGTGGACCCGTCGTCCCCCGCGGGGTCGACTCGCTCATGATCGTTCGCGCGACGCCCGGCCACGTGCCGTACCTGCGTCGCCTGAAGGAGAACGTCATGACGGACCGCTACCGCCCCGCGGCGGATGAGGCGGGCTTCGCCAAGTGGCGGGAGCTGTACTGCACCGACGACTACTTCGCCGACATCATCGCCGACCCGGACGCGATGCTGCTGTGCATCGGCACGCTGCGCGAGCCCGTCGGCATGGTGGTGCTGCGCCGCAGCGACGACCACCTCGAGATCGACGACCTGCTCGTCCTCACCCCGCGCCAGGGCGACGGCACGCGCCTGCTCGTCTCCGCCCTGCGCTACGCCGAGGTGTGGCGCAGCCGCGACGTGCACATCGACGTGTACCCCGGCAACGCCGGCGTCGAGGACTTCCTGCGCACGCACGGGTTCCAGCAGGGCGGCGAGACCGCCAACGACCTCGGCCGCCCCATGCTGCGGTTCGAGCGCGCCGTCGACCGCGCGGCCGAACTGGCAGCCCCCGCCGCCCACGCCTGACCCGCCGAAACCGAGCGCCCACCCAGCACGATAGGCAGGGGAGGGAACGCGCCGGGGACGCGCGGGCCCGGGGGCACGAGGGACGGGAATCCTCGCATGGGCATCGACGCGGTCGGTCGCAACATCATCGAGCAGGCACGCACCGCGACGCACGCCGGCGTCGAGCTGGGCGATGCGTGGCACGAGTTCCTCGGCGCGCGCCGGCTGGGCAAGGCCGGCACCTTCCGCGACGTGCTCGACGCGCAGCTGCGGTTCCGCATCATCGGTGACGGCGCCTTCATGGAGCGCACCGTCGTCGCCGACTCCCCCACGGCCCACACCGTCATGGGGCGCCCCGAGATCCAGAAGATGATCCGCGGCGTCATGGGCACCATCGACGCCGCGCAGGGCGCCAAGCAGCTGGACGGCATCACCTTCTCCTACGACGACCCCGGGGTCATCGCCAACCGCGCCGTGCAGGCGATGGTCGGCAAGGAGCCCTCGCTGGCGGCGTACCGCGAGGCGGTCGGCGAGTCCACGGCGCACGTGCTCGGATTCCACGCCGTGCGCGCCGGCGACTGGATCCACCTGGGGCCGATCAAGTCCGAGCCGTTCGTGCAGTACGTGCGCGGCGACTCCTCCCCCGCCACCGTCGAGGGCCTGACGCGGTCGATCAAGACGCTGCTGCACGAGATCGCGCACATCGTCACGCCGCGGATGAAGGACGAACGCGACGTGCGCTGGCTGAGCGAGGGCATCGCGGAGACGTGGGCCAGGTGGCCGGGCAACATCGACGCCGCGGCCGAGCGCATGGGCGTGCCGGTGGTCAAGGACTTCCACACCGTGCTCGACGCGGAGAACGAGAAGTACCCCGAGCAGGTGCGCGCGCTGCGCGGGTTGCTGCAGCTGGCCGGCATCGACACCAATGACGCGGCGCAGCTCAAGGAGTTCGAGGGGCTGTGCCAGACGGTCAACGTGGGCGACGTGCCCCGGCGCCTGGCCGAGCGCATCGATGCGCGCTTCCCCGGGATCAGCCGCACCGAGGTGCTGCGGATGATCCGCGAGATCTCGCCCGACCAGACCAGCGCCGACCCGGCCGGCGTGCTCGCGCTCGCCGAACGCGCGCACCAGCCGCTCGTGCTGCCCGGTTGACGACGCGGCGCACGGGTACCGGGGCCGCGTGACGGTCCACATCGAACGCAACCCCGATGGCCGAGGCAGCGTGCTGCACGCGGAGACCGTGCTGCCGCGCCCGCTCGAGGAGACGTTCGCCTTCTTCGCCGACGCACGCAACCTCGAGGCGATCACGCCGCCGTGGCTGCGGTTCCGCATCACGTCCGACCTGCCGGCGGGCGGCGCCGTCCACGAAGGGCTGCTCATCGAGTACCGCATCCGTCTGCGCGGCATCACGGTGCCGTGGCGGACCCGGATCGAGCGGTGGGACCCGCCGCACGCGTTCGTGGATCGTCAGCTGCGGGGGCCGTACCGCCTGTGGGAGCACCTGCACACGTTCGAGGCGGTCGACGACGGGTCGACGCGCATGCGCGATCGCGTCACCTTCCGACCGATCGGTGGTCGGCTCGTCGACCACCTGTTCGTCAGGCGTGAAGTGAGCGCGATCTTCCGCTGGCGCGAGCGCCGCCTAGGCGAACTGCTGGCATAGAGCCTCGAGGGCCGTTCGGCCTCCAGACGGTGGCCCCGTCGGCCGATGGTACCGCGTGATCGCCCGCCCCCACACGCGCGCCCGCACGGCTGTGCGCTGCATCCTCGCCCTCGTGTGCCTGCTCGCCGGCGCGGCGGCGGCGACCTCCCCGGGTTCGGCGGCCACCTCCGGCAGCACGGTCGGCGCGACGGTACTCAGCGCCACCAGCATCACCGACAGCTGCACCGCGCCAGCGGCAACGAACCTCGGCTCGGTCGTCACCGGTTCCAGCACCCTCAGCGCGACCTGCCGTTTCGACTTCGGCTCGAGCAACGACAAGGCGTCGCTGCGCATCTCGCAGCTCGACCGGGACGGGACGGCCATGGCGAGCGGCGGGCCGCTGACATGGCCCACGGCGCGCACCCAGGAGGACGACATCTACGACGTCGACCTGACCTCCGCCCTGGTCGGGTACGCGGTCGGTGGCGGCGGGGTCATCCTGCGGACGACGAACGACGGCGCGACGTGGACCCCGGAGACCTCGGGCACGACGACCCCGATCCGCCACATCGCCGCCGTGGACGACACCAACGCCTACGCGGTCGGCGGCTGCTACTTCTTCGGCTGCCCCGTCATCCTGCACCGCACGACCGTCGGGGGCAGCACCTGGGTCTCCCAGCCCCTCCCCGGCGGGGTGACCGACATGATCAACGACGTCGCGTTCCAGCCCACCGCGACCAACGTCGCCCTCGCGGTGGGCAACGGGGGCAAGATCCTGCGCACCACGAACAGCGGCGCCACCTGGACCGTCGTGCCGTCGGGCACGACCAACGACCTGACGTCGGTCACCATGCCGGACACGACCTGGGCCTACGCATCCGGCGCCGCGGGCACGCTGCTGCGGTCCGGCAACGGCGGCCTGACCTGGACGACGCTGACCAGCCCGGCCGGCGGCGCCACGATCGATGCGGTCATGGCGAGCGCGCCGGGCACCCTGTGGCTCGGCGCCAACTTCGGGCTCTACCGCTCGACCGACGCGACCGTCGGCGCCACCTTCTCGCCCATCACCCAGCCGTACTCCGCGTGCGCGATCTCCGGTATCGCCTCCACCACCCCGAGCGAGGTGTACGTGAGCACCTGGTGTGGCCCGGTGCGCTCGATCGACGCCGCCAACGCCACACCGACCTGGAGCGGAAGCTACGTCGGGACGTCCAACGTCCCGACGGGCATCGACGCCACGGCGCCCAACCACGCCAAGGTCGGCGGCTGGTCCGGCACCATCACCTCCACGACCACCTTCGCGGGAACCTCGACCGTCGAGCGGTCGACGGGTGCGCCCGTCGACGGGCTCGACACGTACGGCCGACAGGTGGCGCTCGGCGTCGGCGACCTCGGCTGGGCGTGGTCGACCACGGACGCCGGCACGACCTGGACCAAGCGGCCCACCGGAAGCGCCAAGCAGTTGATGGACGTCGACCTGGTCAGCGCGACCGAGGCGTGGGCCTCCGCCACCTCGGGCGCCGTGTTCCACACCACCAACCTCGGCTCGACGTGGACCGAACTCGCCACGGGCATCTCGGGAGCGCCGACGCTCAACTCGGTCATCCAGACCCGTGCAGGAACGCTGATCGTGGTGGGCGACACGGGCACCATCGCACGCTCGGGCAACGGAGGCGCGTCGTGGCAGACCGTCGTCAGCCCCGTCGCACAGACGCTCCTGGACATCGACGAGTCGCCGGACACGGGGCGCCTGTGGGTCACCGGCCTGGCGGGCACCATCCTCACCTCCACCGACGACGGACGTACCTGGACCAACCGCAGCTCGGGAGCCCAGGGGCTCAACGCCGTGACGGCCACGGTCGGCGATTCGGCGTGGGTCGTCGGGACGGCCAACACCGCACTGAAGACCAGCGATGGCGGCATCACGTGGACGCCCGTGACCATCCCGGGCGGCGGCCTCTGGTACGACATCGACAGTGCCGGACCCAACGTGCTGGTCGCGGTCGGCGGTTCCAGCATGCAGCGGGCCTACAGCAAGGACGCGGGTGCGACCTGGTCGCTCGCCACGTCCATCTTCAACGTCACCTCGATTGCGATCGTCGACCAGAACACGGCCTATGCGGGGCACACCGGGGGCGGGGTGCTGATGCTGCAACCCAGCACCGCCATCCCCGACTTCACCCCGGCCGTCACCGACTGGACGACCGGCAGCGGCGCGTTCGGCGCGTGCCTGCAGGCGCTGGGCCTCGGTGCTGCCCCGTCGACCTGGGCGGTCGATGCGGGCGGGACCCCCGGGGTGTGCGAGCCGAGCAACGCCGATGCCTGGAACGACGTGCCGACGAGCGCCGAGTCGATCGCCCAGACGACCGTGGCGGGAGCGACGGGACGCGCCGACCTGGTGTGGGGCCTGAAGGTCGGCAGCGGCACGCCGGCGAAGTCCTACGTCGCGCACGTCCGGCTCGAGGTCGTCGCGCCCGCGATCTGACCGGCGCGGGTGTGGTCAGACGTGCTCGGGGAGCAGGCCGCGCCCGACGAGCTTCGACAGTGGCGTACGACCCGGCATGGCATCGACGGTCGCCTGGGCCGCGTCGCGCACGTGGCGACCGTGGTCGCCCGCGAGCAGCACGCCGGTGTCGCGCGACGTGGCGCGGCCGGGACCGCCGACCATGTTCCCCCACAGGAACGCCGTGGACACGACGCCGCGGTCGCCCGCGAAGAAGGCGTTGACGCGCGGCTTGAGCCCGCTCGACACCTGCCACGCGGGCACGCCGGCATCGACGAGCATCCGCGCGTCGGCCTCGGCGATGTCACGCACGAAGACACGCACGTCGCGGCCGCGCGCGTGGGCGTCGACGATCGCCTGCGTCGACGGCGCGTGCTCGATGCCCTTGGTGACGACGAGCAGGTCGCGCGTGCGCGGACCGGCGAGCAGGTCGTGGATGCCCGTCGTCAGGGTCGAGCGAGCGGCGAGCGGGTCGTTGACGAGGATGCCGTGCCCCGCCGCGGCGTCGATGGCGCCCGACGTCGCCGCAGGCACCCCCTCGCGCGTGGCGCTCGAGACGGCGTGCGCGGCGATCGCGGCGTCGCCCCCGAGCACCAGCGACAGCTCCGTCCGCAGTGCGTTGTCGGGGATCGGCGCGAGGTTGGTGAGCCAGCTCTCGGTGCCCGCCGGCGTGCTGAAGTGGTAGTTCTTGGCGTGCTGGAACAGCGACGGCTCACCGTTGCCGTACGTCGCGAGCGACCCGCCGCGCCCGTCGCTCAGGTGGGCCACCCGGTCGGCCATGCCCCCGCCCGGAAGGCGGGCGTCCGCCAGCACGTCGAACCGTCGGCCGGGCTGGCTGGACTCGATCGCGTCGAGCAGCTCGGAATCGGCCATCTGGAAGAGGTCGAACGAGAGGTCGCCACGGGTCTCGGCGACACGCTGGGTGAGGGCCCCGAGCGATGCCTGGCCGCCCGAGATCATGCGCGTGAGGTCCGCCGCGTCGATGGGGTGTGCGTGGACCGTCACGGGACGATGAGTCCCCCGCCCGCGCGATAGTCGTGCGGTGCTGCCTCGAGCGTGGCCAGCCCTGCCCGCAGGTCGTCGATCGCGCCGGCAGCGTTGGTGATGCCGCCGATCTCGCGGGAACGGTCCCACCGCTTCGATGGGGGCAGCAGGTCTCCTCCGCCGGTGTACAGGTTGGGAACGTGGTCACGCGCGAAGCTCCGGGGTGACGCCCAGAGCGTGCCCCAGTAGGCGTGGCCGAGCCCCTCCGCGATGATGACGTTGCCGTGCAGCTCGCGGTCCGCATCGCTCGGCTTGAGCAGGTGGACCCCGGATCCGACGAGCGCGTCGTGGCTCGCCTGGTCGATCCGCTCGACGATCACGTCGACGTCCACTCCGGCGGCACGCCGCGCCGCGATCTCGTTCGCGAAGCGGACGTCGACCATCGTCTTCATTGCCACGGTCAGGTGGCGGGGCTCCTCCGCCACGAGCGAGCTGATCGCCTCGGGGAGGCCCCGCTCCTTGGTGACGGGGTCCGTCAGGTAGATCCCCTGCGTGCGCGCCCACGCGATGGCATCGCGTTGCCGCTGCCAGTCGCGCGAGGTGACGGAGTCGGCGAGCTCGTGCACGGCTCGGGCGGCGTCGCCGTGCAGGACCCCCGCGAATTCGAGTTCGCGACGTGCGTTGCCACCGTAGGAGGCCGTCGACAGCAGCGCCTCGGGGTCGGCGGTGTGCATGTCGCGAGCCGTCGTCTTGGTGTGGATGAACTCGCGTGGCGCCGTGCTCGGGGCGAGGTCGCCGTAGTGCGCCACGCTTACCCGCGGGGCCACGAGGCCGGCTGCCTGGTCGATGATCTGCGGGTGCGCGGTGATGACCGCACTCCCGGGGATGCCACGGCCTTGCCACGCATCGGCGAATGCGGCGCGTGCCGTCTCGTCGTTGAGGATGAAGAACTCCCCCGACAGGGACGTGTGGGCACGCCCGACGAGGGCGACGCCCTCGTCCAGCACGCGTTGTCCACCCACGACGATGCGCAGGTCGTTGATCGCGGCGAGTGCCACGTGAAGCTCCGTCCCAAGTGTCCACCGGCGCGCACGGTCGTCCCGGACCTGCGCGCCCCACCCCCGGGTATCGGGTCGCGACGCGCGGGGATTTCAGGCGGACGGCAGGTCAGCCCCGTCGGGACGTCAGGTCGCGTCCGGGTCCACCTCGACGCGCAGCTCGTGCTGCCACGGGTCGCGCAGCGCGATGCCGCCGCTCGGCAGGCGCTCGACGTCGGACCCGGCGGCCTCGAGGCGCGCGGCGAGCGCGTCGACGTCCGCGGCATCGGGCACGTAGGCCGTCCACCAGCGCAGGCCGACGGTGCCCGCCGGAGCGGGGCCGACGCCGACGCCCTGCCAGGTGTTCATGCCGAGGTGGTGGTGATAGCCGCCGGAAGCGACGAACACCGCGACGTCCATCCGCATCATCTGGTCGAAGCCGACCACGTCCGTGTAGAAGTCCGCACCGGCCGCGATGTTGCCGACGTGCAGGTGCAGGTGGCCGACCGACAGGCCGGTGGCCGCGTGGGCGACGGGCGGCTCGTCGCGCACGAGGTCGACGAGCGCCTCCACGTCGAGCGGGCGCGGCCGGATCTCCTCGATGTCGTCGAGGTTCGCTGGCCACTGCTCGCGCGGGCGATCGGCGGCCAGCTCGAGGCCGATGCCGTCGGGGTCGGCCAGGTAGATCGCCTCGTGCGTGCCGTGGTCGGAGGCGCCCTGGATCGCGGTGCGGGTGGTGGCGATGCGCACGATCACCCGCGCCAGCTCCTCGCGCGTCGGGTACAGCAGCGCGACGTGGTACAGCCCGGCGTGGCGGCCGGCCGGGCGAGCGTCGGCCTGCTCCTCCAGCTCGAGCACGGCCACGCCGTCGGACGTGCCGAGGCTGGCCAGCCCGTCGACCACCGACAACGGCTGCAGTCCGACGACGCGCTCGTAGAATTCGGCCGAGCGCGCCACGTCCGTCACGCGCAGCCGCGTGGGGCCGAGGCGCAGGGCGTCGGGCAGGCGCCCGGCGCGGTCGCCCGCCGTGGTCGTCGCGGACGTGGAACCGGAGGTAGTTGCGGAGTCAACCATATCGCCACACTGTATCCCACTATGAGCGGTATTGCCACGCTGAGCGTGGAGATACCGCTCATAGTGGGAGAAGGGTCAGTGCGGCACGACGAGGCGCAGGTCGGCAGCGGTGCCGGCGCGGTCCGCGAGCAGCGCCTCCGCGCGCGGGCTGCCGGTCAGGTCGAGGTGCTGCTGCAGGAGTGTCCAGAAGTGCGCGAGGTCCTCGTCGCTCGGCGGCTCTGCGCGCACGTAGTCGGCGTTGAGGTGGCGCTCCACGTCGACCTCGTCGGCCACGACCCATGCGCGCCCGCCGGTCATGCCGGCGCCGAAGTTGCGGCCGATGCGCCCGATCACCACGACCTCGCCGCCGGTCATGTACTCGCAGCCGTGGTCGCCCACGCCCTCCACCACGGCCATCGCACCGCTGTTGCGCACCGCGAACCGCTCGCCCGCGCGCCCCGCCGCGAACAGCCGCCCCGACGTGGCGCCGTACAGGCACGTATTGCCCATCACGTAGTGCTCGTGTGGCGCGCTGGCCATCGGCGACCCGATCGGCGCGTGCAGGACCAGCTCCGCCCCGGCCAGGCCCTTGCCCACGTAGTCGTTGGCCTCGCCGACGAGCCGCAGCCGCAGCCCGCCCGTCGTGAACGCCCCGAAGCTCTGGCCCGAGCTGCCGCGGAAGGTGAGGTCGAAGGTCCCCTCCGGCAGTCGTCCACCGTCGACGAAGCGCGCCACCGCACCCGAGAGCCCGGCGCCGAGCGTGCGGTCGACGTTGGTGATCGCGTACTCGCGCGCGACGGTGACGCCGCCTGCCGCCGGGTCCAGCCCCTCCACGATCGGCCACAGCTCGGCGGTGATGCTGCGGTCGAGCGTGCGCTCCTCCGCCCCGAAGCGCAGGGTCGCGACGTGGCGCCGGTCCCAGTCGTCGGGGACGTCGGGCTGTGCCAGCAGCGGCGCCAGGTCCAGCGCGTCGCCCGCCGTGCCGGTGATGCGCTGCACGAGCGCGTCGCTGCGCCCGATCACGTCGTCGAGCGAGCGCACGCCCAGCTCGGCCAGCAGCTCGCGCACCTCCTCCGCCACGAAGCGCATGTACGCCATCACGCGCTCGGGGGTGCCGGGGTACTTCGCACGCAGGTCCAGCCGCTGCGTCGCGATTCCCACGGGGCACTGGTTGTTGTGGCACGTGCGCGCCATCAGGCACCCCTCGGCCACGAGCGCGATGGTGCCGAACGACACCTCGTCCGCGCCGAGCAGCGCCGCCACGACGACGTCACGCCCGGTGCGCATGCCGCCGTCCGCGCGCAGTCGCACGCGCCCGCGCAGGTCGCTCGCGCGCAGGGTCTGCTGCACCTCCGCCAGGCCTGCCTCCCACGGCATCCCGGCGTGCTTGATCGAGGAGAGGGGTGATGCGCCCGTCCCGCCCGACGCGCCGCTGATGACGATCGTGTCGGCGCGCGCCTTCGCCACACCCGCCGCGATGGTGCCGACCCCCGCCTGCGCCACGAGCTTCACCGAGATGCGCGCGAGCGGGTTCGCGGCGCGTAGGTCGGAGATCAGCTGCGCGAGGTCCTCGATGGAGTAGATGTCGTGGTGCGGCGGCGGCGAGATGAGCGACGTGCCCTCGACCGTGCCGCGGATCTCGGCGATCTCAGCGGTCACCTTGTGGCCGGGCAGGTGCCCACCCTCCCCCGGCTTGCTGCCCTGCGCGACCTTGATCTGCAGCTCGCGCGCCGACTGCAGGTAGGCGGGCGTCACCCCGAACCGGGCCGACGCCACCTGCTTGATGGAGGAGTTGAGGTGCGTGCCGAACCGCGCCGGGGCCTCCCCACCCTCGCCGCTGTTGGAGGCGCCACCGAGCCGGTTCATCGCGGCGGCCAGCGTCTCGTGGGCCTCCGAGCCGATCGAGCCGTGTGAGATCGCCCCGGTGGAGATGCGCCGCAGGATCAGGCGCGCGGGCTCCACGGCTGACACGTCGAGGGCTCGGCGGCCGATGCCGCGCACCTCGAGCAGGTCGCGCGGCTCGACGGGCGGCGCCTCGTGCACCGCGTCTGAGTAGGCCCGGTACAGTTCGCGCCCCTCCTCGAACCCGGACTCGAGCACGTCGGGGTGGGTGACCGCGGTGTGCAGCCGCTTCACGCTCGCCGGGTTGAACGCGTGGTGCTCGCCGTCGCGCTTGAACTTGTAGAAGCCGGGGCTCTCGAGCCCGTCGTCGGGGGCGAGCGCGCGCGCCACGAGCGGCCCGGCCAGCTCGCGGAACCCGATCCCGCCGAGCCGCGACGGCGTGCCCGCGAGGCACCGTTCCACGATCTCGTCCGCGAGGCCGACCACCTCGAACACCTGGCCGGCGGTGTAGGAGTCGACGGTGGCGATGCCCATCTTGCTCATCACCTTGAGCAGGCCGTGCTCGAGGGCGTGCACGTAGCGGCGCTGCGCCTCGCCCGGCTCGATGTCGAGCTTCGCGCGCGGCTCGAGCGCGATGGCCGCGACGGTGTCGAGCGCAAGCCGCGGGTGCACGAGCTCGGCGCCGTAGCCGACCAGGCAGGCGAGGTCGTGCGTGTCGCGCACGTCGTCGGCGATGGCAGCGAGCGTCACCTGCGTGCGCAGGCCCTGCGCCACGAGGTGGTGGTGCACGGCGCCGACCGCGAGCAGGGACGGGATGGCCGCGCGCCCGGGGGCGCTGCGATGGTCGTCGAGCTCCAGCAGCACGGTGCCAGCGCGCGCCGCGGCGGCGGCCTCCAGGCACAGGCGCTCGATCGCGCCCTCGAGCTGACCCGACCCGCCCGTCGCATCGAACGTCGCGTTGAGCGTGACCGTGGCGGTGTCAGCCGCGGCGCACGCAGCGCGCAGGGCGACGAGGTCTTCCGCAGTGAGGACAGGCCCGTCCAGCTGCATGTGGCGGTAGGGCGCCGGCGCGAGGTCCAGCAGCGCCTGGCGCGGTCCGACCAGCGTGGTCAGTGACATCGTCGCGCGCTCGCGGATGGGGTCGATCGGCGGGTTGGAGACCTCGGCAAACCGCTGGCGCAGGTAGCCGGTGACCGGGCGCGACCAGGAGGTCAGCGCGGCGTGCGGGGTATCGTCGCCCATCGATCCGAGCGGCTCCTCGCCGCCCGCCAGCATGGGGCGCAGCACAACGGTGAGTTCCTCGCGCGTGTAGCCGGCGGCGTGCTGGCGCTCGAGCAGGTCGTCCGGGTCCGGGGCCGCGGGCTGCGGCTCGGCGCGCTCGAGCACGGTGCGCGTCGCCGACACGTGCGCGCCCCAGTCGCGCATCGCACCGAGCTGCTCGCCGAGCCGCTCGTCGCGCACGACCACGCCGCGTCGCGTGTCGACCACCAGCAGCTGGCCTGGGCCGAGCTTGCCACGGTGCACCACCGTGCGGGCGTCGACCGGCACGGAGCCCGCCTCCGACGAGCAGCAGACGAGCCCGTCGCTCGTGCGCAACCAGCGCGCGGGGCGCAGGCCGGTGCGGTCGAGCGCCGCGCCGACGGTGCGCCCGTCGGTGAAGCTGATCGCGGCCGGGCCGTCCCACGGCTCCATCAGCCCGGCGTGGAAGGCATGGAAGGCGCGCCTGTCGGCCGGCATGTCACTCGCGCCCTCCCAGGCCGGCGGCAGCAGCATCGACACGGCGTGGGGCAGCTCGCGACCGCCGAGCGCCAGCAGCTCGAGCACGCCGTCGAGCACGCCCGAGTCGCTGCTCGTGTCGTCGACGGTCGGGGCCAGCCACTCGGCGTCGTCGCCGAAGGCGCCCTCGCCCAGTCGCGCCTCGCGCGCGCGCATCCACGCGACGTTGCCCTGCAGCGTGTTGATCTCGCCGTTGTGGGCGAGCATGCGCATGGGCTGCGCGCGCTCCCAGCTCGGGAAGGTGTTGGTGGAGAAGCGCTGGTGGAAGACGGCGATCGCCGAGCGCAGCGCGGGGTCGGCGAGGTCGGGGTAGAAGCGTGCGAGCTGCCCGGCGACGAGCATGCCCTTGTAGACGATGGTGCGGCTCGACAGCGACGGCACGTAGAGCCCGGCGAGGGCGCCACCGGCGAGTGCGTCGCGCTCCAGCTCCCGGCGCAGGTGCAGCAGCGTCCGCTCGAAGGCGTCGCCGTCGGCGCCGGGCGCGGGCTCGCGCTGCGCGATGAAGACCTGCGCGATGCGCGGGCACGACGCGCGGGCGATGCGGCCGATCTCCTCCGGCCGCGTCGGCACCTCGCGCCAACCGAGCACCTCGCACCCGAGGCTCGTGGACAACTCGGCGACCCGGGACTCGACCTGGGGGCGGTCACCGTCGGGCGGCAGGAACAGCATGCCGACCCCGACCTCGCCGGGGCGGGCGTCGGCAACGCGCTCGAGCCCCGCGGCCGCGCCGAGGAACTCGAGCGGCAGCTGCAGCAGCACGCCCGTGCCGTCGCCCGTCGCGTCGGGCCCGTCGGTGTCGACCGCCCCGCGATGGGCGAGGTTCTCGAGCGCGCCGAGCGCCAGGTCGACCACCCGGCGGCTGGCCACGCCGTCCACCTCGCACACGAACCCGGCGCCGCAGCTGTCGCGCTCCATCCGGGGGACGTGCATGGTCCCGGCGAGCGTGTCGATGTGCGGGATGGGGCGGCGCACGGGCGAACCTTCGGTCGAGCAGGGGAGTAAGGGGAGACTGTCACCCGGACCGCCGCCCGCCAAACGCCCGGCCTCCGAAAGGTGGTGCCACCCGCTCCGAGGAGAGGCGGCGGTCAGCGGCGGTCGAGGACCCAGATCGTCTCGGCGGGCCAGCGTCGCGCCCACGCCACCTGGTTGGCGCTGCGGTAGGCGGTCGTCTCCACGCCCTCCGGCGGCCGGGTCTCGAGCATGTCGACGATGTCGAATCCGCTGCGGCGGAACAGGCGCACCCAGTCCCCGTACGGCAGGTTGAAGTACACGGCCCGGCCCTCGATGCGGTGCATCCCGAAGTAGTCGCGCACGAGCCGTCCGTCCACCGGCGACTGGTCGCTCGGCCAGCACGTCTCCAGCAGCGGCGAGATCGTGCTGAACGCGAGGCGCCCGCCCGGCCTCAGCACGCGCGCCGCCTCCGGCACCCACAGCAGCGGGTCGGCGAACATCGAGGCGCCGTAGTCGCTGAAGGCCACGTCGAACGACGCGTCCGCCAGCCCCGTGCGGGCGACGTCGGCCTGGACCAGCTGCACGTCGAGCCCCGCGCCCTCCTCCGCCTCGGCCTCCGCCAGCAGGCGGGCCGCGAGCGCGAGCTGCTCACGGGACAGGTCCACGCCCGTGCAGCGCGCGCCCGCGCGCGCGAGGGAGATCGCGAACTGCGCGCCGCCGCACCCCAGCTCGAGGACGTCGCGCCCCTCGACGGGCCCGAGCGCACCCAGTTCGGACTCGAGCAGGCCGAACACCGACCACGTCGCCCGATCCGTGGGCAGGTTGACGGCGTGGCCCATGTGGTAGCCCTGCGCGTACTCGTCCCAGTAGCGCTCGTTCTGGTCGACGTCGGCGAGCATGGTGGAGCCGGAGGAATCCATCGGCCTAGGCTACACCCGCCGCACGGTGACTGCCCCGTCCGGCAGGATGCCCCGGTGACGCTGCCGCCCGTCTCCGCCGTACGCCCCCTCGCCGCACTGCCCGCGCGCCTGCTCGGCGACCCCGGCGGCCCCGGGGCGATCACGCCCCCCGGGCTCGACGAGCTGATCGCCGTCGCCCGCGCCAACGCGGCGGGTCGGTGGGAGCTCGACCGCGACATCGCCACGGCCCGCAACGCCCACCGCACCAACACCTTCGGGCAGCTGCGCGCGGCGCTCGCCGGCCCGTTCGACTGGCTCGAGTGCGACGTGCAGCGCCACGGCGACACGCCGGTGGCCGCGCACGGCACCCACGACGCGGGCGCCCTGCCGCTGCGCGAGTGGCTGCGCGCCTGCGCTGCAGGGCACCGCGGAGTGAAGCTCGACGTCAAGGACGGTCGGTCGCTGCGGCGCGTCGTCCAGCTGCTGCGCGAGGTCGACATCCCCGACCGCCGCATCATCTTCAACCTCGCCCCCGCCGACCGCGGGCACGGGCGGCGACACACCTCCGTGCACGACGCCCTGCGCGTGCGCGAGGCATTCCCCGGCGCCATCATCAACCTCGATCCCGGCGACGCGCCCTACACGCCCGCGTCGATCGCCCGGATCGTGGCCATCGCCCGCCGGGTGGGCGGCCGGATCATGTTCCCGCTCGAGGCCCAGCACGTGACGCGCGACGCCGTGCGCGCGCTGCGCCGCGTGGGTCGGGTCGCCGTCTGGAACGACCCGCTGCGCTCCGACCCGGGCGACCTGGGCGCTGCGACGGCGCGCCTGCGCCGGCTCGGGGTGAACGGGATGATCGACCTGCGGCGTCCCGAGATCGGCGCCCGCCGCTGATCTCGCGACGCACGGGCGCGGCTGCCTGCGACACGGGCGCGCCCGCGCCTGCGAGGATGGCCCCGATGCATGCCGCTCGCTCGATCACCACGCTCCCGTCAGCCGCGTCGACGGTCACCCCCGACGCGCCGCCCGTCCACACGCCGACGGTGCCGGGTGCCCCGGGCGACCCGATCGCCGGTGGCGTGAACTGGTCGCTCTGGGACGAGACCAACGCGGTGCCCGCCATCGTCGCGGCCATCGACGGCGCCCGCACGGTGGTCGACGCCGAGTACTTCCAGATCACCGGCGCCGGCAAGGGCGCCAGCGTCACGGCGGCGCTCATCCGCGCGGCCAGGCGCGGCGTCGAGGTCAACGTCATCGCGGACCTCATGTCGCGGGTCACCCCGCCGTTCGGGTCCTTCGACGCCTTCCGTCGCGACCTGGTCGCCGCCGGCGGCCACGTCCACGTGACGACCGTCGTCGACCTGCCGTGGAGCGGCCCGGACGCCGAGGGCCGCGCCTACGTCGACCACCGCAAGGTCGTCGCCATCGACGGCACGGCCGGGTTCGTCGGCGGGATGAACCTCGCGCGCATGACCGACGCCTACCACGACTCCATGCTGCAGCTGGCCGGCGTCGACGCCGCACGGCTCGGCGTCGAGGAGCTCGACCGGTGGCGCCGCGTCGGCGGGACGGTCTCCGCAGCGCACCACGACGCCGTGTACGGCGCGCTCGGCACCGCACCACTCGTGCCGACCGACCCGAAGGCGATGCGCATCGTCGTCAACGCACCCGAGCAGCAGCGGACGGAGCTGACCCGGACCTACGTCGACGCCATCCGCAACGCCAAGCAGCGCATCTGGATCTCCTCCCCCGCGTACACGTCGCAGGGCCTGATCGACGAGCTCAAGGCGGCCGTGCGTCGCGGCGTCGACGTGCAGTTCATCGCCGCGGGCGCGCCGCCGGCCGGGCTGCCGCTCATCAACTGGATCAGCCAGTCGCACCTCGCATCGCTCATCGCGCTCGGCGCGCACGCCACGATCATCCCCTAGGTGCTGCACCGCAAGGCGCTCATCGCCGACGACACGGCCGTGCTGTCGAGCTTCAACATCACCGACCGGTCGCGCGGCCACGACCACGAGATCGGCGTGCGCAGCTCCGACCCCGCTTTCGTCCGCACCCTGGAGGCCGTGCTCAAGGGCGACCTCGACCGCGGTCGCGCGCTCGACCCCGCCACGCGCAAGGGCTTCGGCGCCTGGCTCGGCGACCTGATCGCCCAGCGCCTGCACATCTCCTACTGACCCCCCGCGCGTAGGCTGCGCTCATGGCACGCCGACACGCACGTTCCACCTTCCGGCTCCTGCGCGCCCTGTGGCGGTACCGCGGCAAGATCGAGGCGCACGGGGACCAGTACCAGGCCGAGCTGGCGACGGCCGTGCACACGACCCTGGACCAGCGGCTCGTGGGACGCACCGCGCTCGGCGCCTACCGCCTTGCCATGCGGGCGTTGCTCGTCGGGGCCGTCGTGCTGGTGCTCGTGGCCGTGCTGCTCGCCGTCGTGCTGTGGCGGGTCGAGCACTGGGCCGCCGCCTTCTCCCTGCTCGTGTTGATCCCGGCCGGGCTGCTCGCGTGGTGGCGCATCTCGTGGGGCGCGCCGCTGGACTGGCTGGACGAGCACGCCGACCCCGCCCGCACCGTCTCGATCACGGAGCTTCCCGCGAGCCTGCGGCGCCTCGCCGCCGAGAGCCGGCGCGTTGCGGACATCCCGGCACGCATCGGCGACGAGCTCGACGAGCTCGCCCGCGAGGTCGAGGACGCGCCGGTCGACGCTCCCGGTCCCTCGACGCCGTAGAGTCCGCAGCGACGTGACGACCGCCGAGACACCCGCCGACACACCTGCCATCGAGCCCGCCCGGATGGCGCTGCTGCGCGAGCTGCTGGCCGAGGTCGAGGCCCTGCCGATCGACCACCCCGACGCCGTCGAGGTGCGCCACGCCGTGGCCGGCCTCTACAAGTCGGTGAAGGTGCGCCGCCGCCTCGAGAAGCGCCAGCGCGAACTCGCCCACGACCGCGCCGTGACCGCGCTGACCGCGACCGGCGCCGAGGGCCGCATCGACGACGAGACGCAGGGCCTGCCGCTCGTCTCGAGCGCGCCGGGCGCCACCGCCGGCGTGCTCGTGCAGCCGCGTGGCTGCTACGTGTGCAAGGCGCGCTACACCGTGGTCGACGCGTTCTACCACCAGCTGTGTCCCGAGTGCGCGGCGTTCAACCACGCCAAGCGCGACGCGCGCACCGACCTCACCGGCCGTCGTGCACTGCTCACGGGCGGGCGCGCGAAGATCGGCATGTACATCGCCCTGCGCCTGCTGCGCGACGGCGCCGACCTGACCATCACCACGCGCTTCCCCAACGACGCCGTGCGCCGGTTCTCGGAGCTGCCCGACAGCGCGGAGTGGCTGGGCCGCCTGCGCATCGTCGGCATCGACCTCCGCGATCCGGCGCAGGTGGTGGCGCTCGCAGATTCGGTGGCCGAGCGCGGGCACCTCGACATCCTCATCAACAACGCCGCCCAGACCGTGCGTCGCTCGCCCGCCGCCTACGCGCCGCTCGTGGCGGCCGAGCGCGAGCCGCTGCCCGCCCGAGCGGCAGGTGCGCCCTGGCCCGAGGTGCTCACGTTCGGGCGCCAGTCGGAGGAGCTGCTCCTCGCGCCCACCGACCCGGCCCACGTGCCCGACGGCG
>JAOPYS010000086.1 GCA_025964465.1 Thermoleophilia bacterium | reverse complement strand
GCAGCGGCAGCCGCATCGGCCCCGCACGTCGCACCCTGGGGGTGAGTCAGCGACTACCGACGAGGGTGCCGGCGGCCGCGTCGGCCTCCATGAGCGTGGCGCTCAGGTGGCGGATCGCCGCGATGCGCTCCTCGAACCCGAGCATCGCGGCGTAGCTCGCCGCCTGCACCCGGTCGATGCCGATCTCGTCGAGGTAGTCGTCCGTGGCCCACTGCTCGAGTGCGCGGCCCAGCAGGTACGCGTCGAGGCGGTCCTCGTACGGCACGACCGGCGCCGAGCCGATCGGTGCGTCCTGCGCGGACGCGGCCGCGCGAGCCGGGGTGAGCGCATCGCCGCTGGAGTACGGGTTCTGCCGGGCATCGCCGGTCAGCGGCGTCGCGGGTCGGGCGAAGTCCTCACCCTTCGCGGACGCGGCCCCCAGCGACTGCCACGTGGCCGACTCCTCGAGCGGGCGGCCGTCGGGACCCGTGGCGACCGTGCGCGGCGCGACGGTGTTCGGCTTCGGCGGCGGGCCGGCCTCCTTGCGCACCTGCGCCGTGGTGATCTCGCCGGACGCGACCTTGGCCGCGAGGTCCTTGACCTTCGCCTCGTCGATGCGACCGGTGGACTGGCCGCGGCGCAGCAGGTCGGCGATGGTCACCGACAGGTCGCCGTCCTCGAGGCGGTCGAGCACCTCGCGCGGGAGGTCGAGCAGCTTCAGGTGCGTGGTCGCCCAGCCCGGGCGCAATCCGAGCGAGCGGGCGAGCGACGCGGCGTCCAGCTCGGGGTTGAGGTCGAGCAGCAGGCGCAGCGCGCGGGCGGCCTGCATCGGCTCGAGCGGCACGCGCTGGACGTTCTCGGTGAGCATGAGCGCGTAGGCCTCGGCCTCCGACAGCCCCTCGCGCACCTCGCACGCGACCTCGCCGAACTCGTCGACCCCGGCATCGGCCAGGGCGGTCAGCGCGGCGTGGCGGCGGTGACCCGCCACCAGGCGGTACTGGTCGAGCGTGGGGTCGGCGGTTTCCGGCAGTGGCCCGTCGGCGCTCCGGTCCGTCTCCCACGGGCGCACGAGCAGCGGCGTGAGCAGCCCGACCTCGCGGATCGAGAGCGCCAGCTCCTGGATCTCGGGCAGGTCCAGGCGGATGTTCTCGCCCGGGTGGACCTGCGCGAGCGCGAGTGCGGTCGCGGTGCGTGACCTCGTCGCCGTGGTGCGCAGGGGCTCGGCCCGCAACTCCTCGGCGTCGCGCTCGCGGCGCTTCGCTGCCTTCGCCTCGGCGCGCTGCGCCGCGGCCTCTTCTGCCACCTGAAGCTTGTCGACGTCTCCCATGGCCGGAAGGGTACCGACCGGGTCGGTTGCAGCTTGCTACCGATGCGCAGGTGCAGCCGGGTGCGCGATGCGGTGCGGGCCGCGTAGGCTCGGCCCATGACTCTCGGACTCCGGCGCATCGAAACGACGTTCATCCTGCTGGCCATGCTCGCGACCGCCATCGCGGGCGGGCTCACGCTCGGCGCGGGGGCCAGCGCCGGCAGCTTCGCGGCCAGCGCGCTCGCGCTCGCCGGGCTCGCGTGGATCGTCAGCTTCGCCACGGAGCAGCTGGGGGAGCAGTTCGGGCCGGAGGTGACGGGGCTCCTGCAGTCGACCCTCGGCAACCTCCCCGAGTTCTTCGTCGTGATCTTCGCGCTGCGCGAGGGGCAGGTGCTCGTGGCGACGACGTCGATCGTCGGATCGATCTTCGCCAACGCGCTGCTGGTGCTGGGCATGGCGATCGTCGTCGGTGCGTGGAAGTCGCCCGACGGGGTGATGCGGTTCGGCGCGCGGCTGCCGAGCGACACGGCCACGCTGCTCCTGCTGGCGGTCTTCCTCATCGTCTCGTTGGGCGTGGCGTCCAGCTCGCACGACGCTGCTGCCGACCACGACCGCGCAATCTCCGTAATCGGGGCGATCGCACTGCTCGCGGTGTACGCGCTCTGGGTGCGGTCCTACCTCGGTGGCGCCGGCAAGGCGGACCCGGGCCACAAGGAGGCACCGCGGCTGTCGGGCCTCGTGTCGGCCGGCCTGCTGGCACTGTCCGGGCTCGGCGCCGCGTTCGTGAGCGAGTGGTTCGTCGAGGGGATCGAGCCGGCGATCAAGGCGTTCGGCATCTCGGAGGCGTTCGCGGGCCTGGTCGTGGTCGCCATCGCCGGCAACGCGATCGAGAACGCGGCTGGAGTCATCCTCGCGGCCAAGGGCCAGAGCGACCTCGCGATGAGCGTCGTCAAGAACTCGGTGTCGCAGATCGCGGTGTTCCTCTTCCCCGTGCTGGTCCTGTCGTCGCAGTGGTTCGACACGCCGCTCGGGTTCGGGATGGCGCCCGTCTATGCAGCATCGCTCGCGCTCACGGCGGTGATCGTGTGGCAGGTCACCGGCGACGGCGAGGCCGCCGTCTGGGAGGGCGCGGCCCTCATCGCCTTCTACATCATCCTCGCGGCGATCGCGTTCTACGAGTGACGGCGACGCTCAGTCGAAGAGCTGCAGGCGTACCGCGAGCCAGATCGCGCCGATCATGCAGGCGGAGCTGAACACGAGTGCCTGGACGTTGAAGCCGAGCAGGTCGGCGCCGGGCGCCACGGCGTCGATCGCGCCACCCACGACGAAGTAGATCACGGTACCGGCGATCATCGAGAACCAGGTCATGCGAACCCATCGGCTCGCACGACCCGGTCCGCGAGGCCGGGGTCAGGGGCGGGCGGTCTCCGGCATGGGCACGGGGCCGGGGTCCGGGGTCGGCGCGGGTGCCGGAGCGGGATCAGGTGCCGGCGCGGGGTCGGGCGCAGGTGCCGGTCCGGGCGCGGGATCAGGAGCCGGTGCCGGGTCGGGCGCCGGTGCCGGGCCAGGTGCGGGATCGGGAGCCGGTGCCGGATCGGGCGCAGGGGCCGGATCGGGCGCCGGAGCCGGGTCAGGTGCGGGCGCCGGTGCGGGATCGGGCGCGGGTGCGGGATCGGGCGCGGGTGCCGGATCGGGCGCGGGAGCCGGGGCGAGCGAATCGAGCCATGCGGCGCCGGCCTGTGCGGCAGCGAGGGCCGCCGGCGCGAAGGACGTGTGCAGGCTCGCGCCTGCGGGATCGACGACGTGCTGCAACGCGGCCTGGGTCTGCACGCCGTAGGCGGCCGCCTGTGCGGTGGTCAGGCTCGCCCAGACCA
>JAOPYS010000085.1 GCA_025964465.1 Thermoleophilia bacterium | reverse complement strand
AGCCGTACGATAAAACTAAAAGCAAGTTGCAATTTTCGCGAAGGGTGAGTTAGTATATGCTTTCTACCGCAGGCTATCGATTGAGTCTCGATCGATAATCGATCCGGCTGGACTGCTCGTCGTGGAGCACGTCCAGGGTCAGCGCGGGTTGGTGGCGGCCGCGATGCACGCCGCGGGGCTCGTCGACATCGAGGGGCGCGACGACCTCGCCGGCATCGACCGGATCGTGATCGGCCACCGCAGCGACGAGGACGGACAGTGATGCTGGTGCTGCGGGACCCCGCCCCCGAGAGCCGCGAACTCGACTACGTGCGCCGTGCGCTCGAGGCCGGTGAGCTCGTGGTCGTCCCGACCGATACGGTCTACGGCCTCGCCGCGCTCGCCTCCGACCAGGAGGCGGTCGCGCGGCTGTACGCCGCCAAGGGTCGCGGGGCAGACCAGCCGACCGCGGTGGTGTACGCCACGGCCGCGGCGCTGCACGCCGACCTCCCGTTCCTCTCCAAGCGGGCCTCGTGGGCGGTGGGATCGCTCCTGCCGGGCCCCTTCACGCTCATCGTCGACAACCCCGTCGGCCACCTGCCGTGGCTGACGGGCGGCGTGCCCGGGCCGCTGGGTGTCCGCGTGCCGGCCGGCGCCCTCGCGCTGCCGGCGATCGCGGCGACGAGTGCGAACCCCGCGGGGGCGCCGACCGCTCGTGACGTGCGCTCGCTCGACCCCTCGCTCCAGGGGGTCGCGGCCTGCGCGGTGGATCGGGGCGAGCTGGACCCGGCCGCCGAGTCGACGGTCGTCGACCTCGTGGCGTGGGAGGGCGGCGCCGGGGAGCCGCGCATTCTGCGCGACACGGCCGGCCGCGCCGGTCAGGTGCTCGCCGTGCTCGCCGACGCCCCCTGAACCCGGGCCACGTCTGCGCCCGCGCCGCCCTGCCGCGCCGCCGTCAGGCGCCGTGGAAGACGGCGAACTCCGGGTTCGACGCGACGGCCGGCACGCTCGGTGCGGGAACCTCGGGCGTCTCGGTCGGGGGCTTGGGGCGCGTCGGGATGCCCGGCTTGCGCTCGCCCTCCTTGAACACCTGCGCCTTGGCGACCTGCGCCATCAGCTCGTCGACACGCGCCTGGTCGGTGCGCTTGGCGTTCGGCGAGATCGTCTCCGGCGTGATCAGCTTCTCGACCTGCACGCGGCCATAGCCCTGCTCGTCGTTGGAGTTGTCCACGAGCGTGCCGCTCTTCTCGAGGGAGTGGAGCACCTCGTCGAAGGTCGCGCCCGGGTGGGCCTGCAGGTACAGCGCCATCGCACCCGCGACGTGCGGGGTGGCCATCGACGTGCCGCTCGCCGGGTGGTCGACGCCGTTCACCGGGAACGTGTCGCGCACGGTGCCGTCGGGCAGCGACGAGTAGGTCCAGTGCCCGGGCGCCATCACCTCGGGCTTGTGGTCCTTTGCGAAGTCGCTCGGGCCGTACATGGAGAACCAGGCGCGCTTCTCGTCGAGGTCGGAGGCGCCGACGGTGATCGTCTCCGGGTACATGCCGGGGACCGCCACCTGGCCGGGGAAGGTGGGCTGGGCATTGCCCGAGGCGAACACCGGGATGATGCCCGCGCGACGCCAGTTGCGCAGCGCCATCCAGAGGAACGGGTTGCCGGTCGCCGCGCCGCCCCACGAGTTGGTGACGATGTCCGGGGCCATGTCGGGGCGCGGGGCGGTGCCGTCGACCTTGGTCGGGGCCATGAACCACTGCATCGCGTCGACGAGGTCGAACATCGACCCGCCCTTCTCGCCGAGCCCGCGAGCGGTGATCAGCTTCGCGTCCGGCGCCACGCCGGTGATGTGCGTGGGGTCCCAGCCGACGGCGCTGCCGGACGTGTGCGTGCCGTGGCCGTTGAGGTCGATCGGTCGCTTCGACGTGCCGTTCGGCGCCTTGTCCGCGTCGGTGAAGTCGGACCCGTCGGGGAGCTTGCCGCCCTCGGGCAGCTCCTTGACCATGTCCTTCCAGTTGTAGTCGTTGTCGACCGTACCGTCGGCCTTCGTGCCGCGGTAGTTGTGGCGCAGGAGCGGGTGACCGACGGCGACGCCCGTGTCGAGCGAGCCGATGACGATGCCCGCGCCCGTGATGCCCTGCTTCCAGGCGGCGGGCGCATCCATGCGCTTGACGCCCCAGTCCATGTAGACCGCGTTGGGGTCGTCGGCGTTCGCGCGGGCCTCGGTGGCGGCGGGCGTCGCGGTCGTGTCGAAGCGGCTCGGCAGCTGCACGGCCGTGGCACCCTCGACCGAGTCGTCGACGCTCGACGGCAGCGTCGGGGCGGCGACGATGGTGTCCTGCACCATGGCCTGCACGCCGGGGCCGACGAGCTGCTTGAGGGTCTCGAGGGAGGCACCGCGGACGCGGACCGCACCCAGCGACCACAGCTCGTCGACGGCGGTGGCGAGGCCCTTCGTCACGAGGCCCGCGAGCTGGTCGTGGTGGGCGGCGAGCGTCTGCGTGCCGATGTCGTGGAGCGTCTCGTAGGCCGCCGTCTTGCGGGCGGCGCCGAGGGGCATGGCCTCGATCGCCGTGAACTTCGAGGCAGCGGTCTTCTCGTCGACCGAGTCCGGGGCGCGGAAGAACACGACCGCATCGACCGGGCCCTTCGCGGCTGCGGCCATCAGTGCGGGGTCGATCACCCTCGGCGTCGAGATGCTCGTCATCGTCCGTGTCTCCCTGACTCGTCCCTGTCCCGGGGCGTGGCGAGGCCTGCGCGCTGTCCGACGTCGTTGCCGGTGCGCAGCCCCCTCCCCGGGGCGCTTCCATGCGTGCCGGAAGGGTATCGA
>JAOPYS010000075.1 GCA_025964465.1 Thermoleophilia bacterium | reverse complement strand
GGTCGAGGGAGCGCACGTCACGAGCGGTCGGCGCCCCCGCGGGGTTCGCACTCGTCGCGGCGATCGCCGGCAGTGCAAGGGCGCCCGCCGGCACGCGCACGCCCAGCGGCCCGGGCACGCCTCCCGTCAGCCACGGCAGGTGGCCGACCGGGTTGTCGACGATGAGCGTGAAGGGGCCCGGCAGGAGCGATCCCACCGCCCACGAGGCCCGCTTGGAGAGGAACGGGAGGTCCTCGTGCAGCGCCGCGGCCGTGGCGTACACCACGGCGGTCGGCTGGTCGGGCCCTCGACCCTTGGCGGCGTACAGCCGCGCCACCGCCTCATGATCGGAGGCGAGCGCGGCGAGGCCGTAGACCGTGTCGGTCGGGACGACCACGAGCTCACCGGCCTCGAGCGCACGGCGCACGTAGTCGAGCTCGCGGCTCTCGGGGGCGGGGTCGCGAAGCACCAGCATCAGCGTCCGTCCTCGTCGCTGCGGTGGCCGATCACGATCCGGTCGATGCCGGCGAGGTCGTCGCGCCCCTCGATGTCGACGAGCCCAGCGGCGTGCATCGCGGCCGCCACCAAGCCGCGCTGGCCCTGGCCGTGCTCCACGACGAGCAACCCCGCCGGCTCGAGGATCGACCGCGCCTCGCGCGCGAGCCGGCGGTAGAACGCCTCGACGCCCTCCCCCGGCGCGAACAGTGCGACGTGCGGCTCGTGGTCGCGCACGGCAGGCTCGAGGCCCTCGGCGTCGGTGCCCTCCACGTAGGGAGGGTTCGCCACGACCACACCGACGCGGGTGAGGTCTGCCACGGGTTCGAGCAGGTCGCCCTGCCGCAGGTCGACCTCGACGCCGTGGCGGATGGCGTTGGCGCGCGCCACGTCCAGCGCGTCCGCGGAGATGTCGGTGCCCAGCACGCGCGCGCGGCCCCCGAGCTCGGCCGCGATGCTCACCGCGACGCATCCGCTCCCCGTGCACGCGTCCACGAACGTGGCCGATCGCGCGTGGTCCGCGAAGTGCGTCAGCGCGACCTCCACCAGCGCCTCGGTCTCGGGTCGCGGCACGAGCACGCGGTCGTCGACGAAGAACTCGCGCCCCCAGAACCAGGCGTTGCCGAGGATGTAGGCGATCGGCTCGCCCCCCGCCCGCCGCGTGACGAGCCGCGCCAGCTCACGCTCCTCGTCCGCCGTCAGCTCGCGGTCGTCCTGCACGCGCAGGCCCACGCGGTCGAGGCCGGTCACCTCGCCGACCAGCAGCTCGGCGTCGAGCCGCGCCGTGTCACCGACGCCTGCGGCGGTGATGGCGGCGACCGCCTCGACCATGGCCTGCGCGACGATCACCCGAACCGCTCGGCCAGTCGCGCGCGCTGCTCCTCCTGGCGCAGTGCCTCGACGATGGGGTCGAGCCCCCCGCCGAGCACCTTGTCCAGCTGGTGCACGGTGAGGCCGATCCTGTGGTCGGTCACCCGCCCGTCGGGATAGTTGTAGGTGCGGATCTTCTCCGCCCGGTCGCCCGTGCCGATCGCACTGCGCCGCTGCTCGCCGAGCGCCGCCGCCTGCTTCTCCTGCTCGGCCTCGTGCAGGCGCACGCGCAGCACGCGCATCGCGGATTCCTTGTTCTGCAGCTGTGACTTCTCGTTCTGGCACGTCACCACGATGCCCGTCGGCTCGTGCGTCAGCCGCACTGCGCTGTCGGTCGTGTTGACGCTCTGCCCGCCCGGCCCGCTCGACCGGTACACGTCCACGCGTACGTCGTTCATGTCGAGCTGCACCTCGACGGCCTCGATCTCGGGCCGCACCACCACCGAGGCGGTGGAGGTGTGGATGCGCCCCTGCGTCTCGGTCTGCGGCACGCGCTGCACCCGGTGCACGCCGCTCTCCCACTTCAGCTGCGAATAGGCGTCGTCGCCCGCGACCGAAAAGAACGCCTCCTTGTAGCCGCCGGCATCGCCCTCGACGAGCGAGATGATGTCGACGCGGAGCCCGCGTCCCTGCGCGTAGCGCATGTACATGTTGGCGAGGTCGCCGCTCCAGATCCCGGCCTCGTCGCCGCCGGCACCCGGGCGGATCTCCACGATCGCGTCGCGGTGGTCGTCCGGGTCCGGCTCGACCATGGCGAGACGCAGCGCCTCCTCCACCGCCGGCAGGGCCTCCTCGGCGTCGGCGCGCTGCGCCTTCGCCATCTCCCGGATCTCGGGTTCGTCATCGGCGGCCAGCTCGGCCGCTTCGGCCAGCTGTGCCTGCAGCTCCCGCCAGCGCGCCGCGAGCTCGGCGGCGCCCTTGAGCCGCTTGTGCTCGCGCGTCACCTCGACGGCCCGTCGCTGGTCGTCGAACAGCCCCGGATCACCGAGCTCGCGTTCGATCTCCGCGAAGGATCGTTCGATGTCGGCGACGAGGGGCTCCACGTCGGGCATGATACCGGTCGTGCCTCCCCGGCCCACAGCCCGTGCGACGTCACCCGAGGTCGCCCCGCGGCGTCGCTGGCCACGCGTCCTGGGTTGGGCGGTGCGCCTGGTCGCCTACGGCGTGCTGTTCGGCGTCGGGGTCTGGTTCGGGCTCGTCCGGTCGGCGTTCGACCAGCTCGACACCCTCGAGCAGCGCGCCGAGTTCCGGCAGGTGCCGGGCGCGCTGCTCGCGTCCGACGGCCGCACGGTGCTTCGTACCCTGCGGGCTCCCGAGTCGCGCAGGTACGTCGAGGCCGACGACTTGCCGCAGGTCGTGGTCGACGCCGTGGTGGCGGCGGAGGATCGCCGCTTCTTCCAGCACTCCGGCATCGACGTGCGCGGCATCGGGCGTGCGGCGTTGGCAGACCTTCGCGCGCGCTCGAGCGTCCAGGGCGGGTCGACGATCACCCAGCAGCTCGTCAAGAACGCGTACGTCGGTCCGGACCGCTCGCTCGCGCGCAAGTCGCGCGAAGCGATCCTGGCGGTCGCCCTCGAGACGCGCTGGTCCAAGCGCCGCATCCTCGCGGCCTATCTCAACACCGCGTACTTCGGCAACGGTTTCTACGGGCTCGCGGACGCGTCGGCCGGCTACCTCCACGTCGCACCGTCCCGGCTCCGGCCCGCCCAGGCGGCCCTGCTCGGCGCGCTGCTGCGGTCGCCCGAGGGCAACAGCCCGACGCGGTCGCCGCTGCGCGCCCGGGCGGCGCGCCTGCGCGTGCTCACCACGATGCGCTCGCTCGGCACCCTCGACGCGGCCGAGGCGAAGCTCGCCGAAGCCACGCCGCTCCCTCGTCCCGATGTGCGCGCCCACCGCGGCAAGCCCGAGCTCGCACCCCAGTTCTCCGACTCCGTCGTCGGCGACCTGATCGAGCACTTCGGCGTGCGTCGGGCGCTCGGCGGCGGGCTTCGGGTGCGCACCACGCTCGACGCCGACATGCAGCGCGCAGCTCGCGACGCCGTCGCGGGCGTCGGCGAACTCGGGCTCGACGCGGCGCTCGTGGCGATCGACCCCAGGACGGGCGAGGTGCGCGCGATGGTCAACGGTGGTGGCGCGGCGCGCACCGCCTTCAACGTCGCGCTCGACGGGCAGCGACAACCAGGCTCCGCCTTCAAGCCGTTCATGCTCGCCGCGGCGTACCAGGCCGGCCTCACGCCGCGCACCACCGTGACGAGTGCGCCGTTCTCCAAGGCCTATCCCGGTGGGAGCTTCAGCGTCACCAACGGCGGCGGCTACGCCGGCCGCACCACGCTCGAGCGCGCGACGTGGCAGAGCGACAACACGGTCTACGCGCGGCTGCAGGACCAGCTCGGCATCCAGTCCGCCATCGACGAGGCGCACGCGGCCGGCATCCGCAGCCGCATGGATCCGGTACCCGCCCTCGTGCTCGGCGCGTTGCCCCAGGGCACCACCCCCACCGAGCTCGCCCACGCCTACGCGACGTTCGCGGCGCACGGGCAGCGCACCGCGCTCGCCGCCGGCGGCGGGCCCCGGACGATCGCCGGCGTCGTGGACCGGCGCACCTCCGAGCACTGGCGCCCCCAGGCCCTGCGCCGGACCACCATCCCGCGCGGCGTCGCCGACCTGGTCACCGACACGCTGCGCGGAGTCGTGCGGTCCGGCACGGGCACCGCCGCCGACATCGGCCGACCCGTCGCCGGCAAGACCGGCACGACCGAGGACTACCGCGACGCCTGGTTCGTGGGATACACGCCCGACCTCGTGGCAGCCGTGTGGGTCGGGCACGCCGAGGGGGGCGTGCCGATGCGCACGGAGAACGGCGGCGGCCCGGTCACCGGCGGCAGCATCCCGGCACGCATCTGGCACGACTTCGCGAAGGAGGCGCTCGCCGACAGCGACCCCGTCGATTTCGACCTGCAGCGCCCCACCTACGTCACCGTGACGATCGACGAGGAGACCGGCCTGCTCGCCGGGGTGTGGTGCGCGCATCCCGTCCAGGCCACGTACATCAAGGGCAAGGAGCCGACGGCGCAGACGATCGGCTGCGTGGAACGCGACCGCCCCGTCCCCGACCTGGTCGGCATGTCGGAGGCCGACGCCCGCGCGGCGCTCACCGACGGCGAGTTCGAGGGTGCGGTCTCCGTCCAGCGACAGCTGGTCACCGATCCCGCGCAGGGGGGCATCGTGCTGGAGCAGGACCCACCCGCCCCCACCCGGATCTTCCGTGACGACCCCGTCGCCCTCGTCGTGGGCGACTCCCCCGTCGCCCCCTGACGCGTCACTGCGGCGGGAACGGCTTCGAGACGAACGCGCCGCGCACTCCGAACCGCCACGGCAGCTCGACCGCCTTGCTGATACCGATGCGCGGCCCGACGAGCACGTCGTCGGCAGCCAGCGGCACCGCGATCCCGACCGATCGCGCCGCGGCGACGTCGCGGACCAGCACGGGCCCGTCCTCGCTCGCGTGCAACGCCTCGTCCAGCGTGGTCAGGTCGAGGCGAACCATCGCGCGGCCGGTGTCGTCGCCCCGGATGTCGAGGCCCTGCGCCAGCCGCCCCGGCCCGCCGAGCACGTCGCGCGGCTTGAGCGATGCCGGATCGGTGCCGCGCGCCGCCGTCCGCCGCACGCGGATCAGCTCCTCGCCGAACACGGGCACCCCCGCACGGAGCAGCACCGCCTCGCCGCTTCCCTCAGGCCCGGTCACCACGTTCGCACACCAGTGCATGCCGTAGGTGAAGTAGACGTACGCCGTCCCCGGGGGGCCGAAGAGCCCCGCCGTCCGCGGCGTCGGCCGCCCGCCGAACGAGTGCGCCGCCGGTTCGTCCTGGTGGTACGCCTCGACCTCGGTGAGCACCGCGGCGGTGCCGCGACACGCGATCGTCCAGCCGAGCAGGTCGGGGGCGACCTCCGAGGGGTGCCGTTCCAGGGGCGCCGTCACCCGGCCGCGAGCACGTCCTGCAGGGCCTCGACCACGCGGGCCTGCTGGTGCGGCGAGAGCACGGGCGAGAACGGCAGTGACAGCGACCGGGCCGCGACGGCCTCGGCGACGGGGAACATCCCGGCGCGCACGCCCAGCTCGCCGTAGAGCGGGTGCGCCGGCAGCCCCGGGAAGGTCGGCCCGCACTCGATTCCGTGCTCGGCCAGCCGCACGAGCACCACGTCGCGGTCGACGTCGGCGTCCAGCAGCACGGAGTAGCCGCCCCACGCGCGCTCGTCGCGCCCGACCGCGTCCAGCGGCGTGGTCACGCCCGCCGTGCGGCGCAGCAGGCGCTCGTAGTCGGCCGCCACCTGGCGCCGCATCGCCATCGTCTGCCCGAGTCGCTCGAGCTGGCCCACGCCGATCGCGCTCGCCACGTCACTCAGGCGCACGTTCACGCCGAACGGCTCGAGCGGCACGCCCGCCACGTCACCGAACGACTGCTGGTCGACCATCGCACGCCACCGCGTCGCGATGGCCGCGTCGTCGGTGCACACCATGCCACCCTCACCGGTGGTGAGGAGCTTGTCTGCTGAGAACGCGAACACCGTCGACCACGGGCTGCCTGCACCGACCGGGCGCCCACCGCGCAGCGCGCCGAGCGCCGTGCCGGCGTCCTCCACCACCACCAGGCCATGCCGCTTGGCGACCACCCCGATCGCCGCGAGGTCGCACGGCCAACCGCACGCGTCGACGGCGACGACGCCGCGCGTCCGTGCCGACACCGCGGCATCCACGGCAGCCGGGTCCAGGTCGAAGGTCTCGGCCCGCACGTCGGCGAACCGCACGGCGGCGCCGGTCGAGCGGGTCACGTTCGCGGCGGCAGCCACTGCGAGCGGGCTCATCACAACTTCGTCGCGCGGGCCCCACCCTGCGGTCATCGCCGCGACGTGCAGGCCTGCCGTACCACTCGACACCGCGACGGCGTGCTCCACGCCCACCAGCTCGGCGAACATCTGCTCGAACCGCTCGCGCATGGGGCCGAGGCTGAGCCGGCCGGAGCGCAGCACCTCGCCCACCAGCTCGAGTTCGCGGCCGTTGAGGAACGGCTGCGCCAGGGGGACGGTGTCGGATTCGACGAGGGACATCACCGCTCCATCGCCCCGCGACCGCTCGTCCGGTGCGCGCCCGCGGCGGACGCGGCCTCGTCCGGCCGCCGGGCCGGTCGCCTCCCACCCCGTACGCATCACCCCAGGTCGACCGTCTGCGCGATCTCGCACTCCACCGCGGCGGCGACGCGATCGATCGCCTCCTGCGGCGGCGCATCGTCGAAGCTCACGGCCATGAAGGCGAGGTCGTCGTGCCGCGCCACGGTCATGTTCGCGATGTTCACGCCCGCGTCGCCGAAGGCCGAGCCCACGCAGCCGATCACGCCCGGCACGTCTCGGTACCGGAAGAACGCCATGTGGCGCACGAGCTCGATGTCGAGGTCGAACCCGACCAGCCGTGTCAGCCACGGGCGCCCGCTCGCGCTGCCGAGCAGCGTGCCCGACGCCGTTGCCACTCGGTCGGCGCCACCAACCCGCACGCTCAGGATGGAGCGGTAGGTCGTGGCTGTCTCCTCCGTCTCCTCGCTCAGCTCGAGCCCGCGCCGCTGCGCGACGTGCCCGGCGTTGACCGCGTTCACGGGCTCGTCCGTCGTCCCCGACAGCAGGCCCACGATCGCCCCCGTCACCAGCATGCGTGTCCCGTGCGCGGCCAGCTCGCCGCGCGAGTGCACGTGCAGGGAGGAGGGCGGGCCGCTCACGAGCTGGTCCGCCAGCCGCGCGAGGCGCGACGCGAGCGGCATCCACGGCTGGAGCGCCTCCAGCTCCTCGGGCCCGATCGCCGGCACGTTCACCGCGCTCGTCACCACTCCGCCACACAGCGCGGCGACGACCTGCTCGGCGACCTGCTCGCCCGCACGGTCCTGCGCCTCGGCCGTGGACGCCGCGAGGTGCGGCGTGACAACGACGTTGCTGCGCTGGAAGAGCGGGTGCGGGGCCGGCGGCTCGGTCGGGAACACGTCGAGCGCGGCGCCGCCGAGGTGGCCGGCCTCCAGCGACGCGTCCACGGCGTCGAGGTCGACGAGCGGGCCGCGCGCGGTGTTCACCACGATCGCCCCCTGCGGCATGAGCGCCAGCTCGCGCTCGCCCAGCAGGCCGCGCGTGTCGGGTGTCAGCGGCATGTGCAGGCTCAGCACGTCGGCCTGCCCGAGCGCCTCGTCGAGCGTCGCGGCGTGTTCCACGCCCAGTCGGGCGAACTGCTCGCGCGGGAGGAAGGGGTCGTAGCCCACGACCCGCATGTCGAAGGCCCGCGCGCGCTCTGCCACGAGCTGCCCGATGCGACCCATCCCCAGCAGCACGAGCGTGCGCCCCGCCAACTCGATCCCGCCGAGCTTGGACCGCTGCCACTCGCCCGCGCGCAGCGTCGCGTCGCCCCGGGCCACGTTGCGTGCGACGGCGAGCATCAGGCCCATGCAGTGCTCGGCCACGCTGAGCACGTTGCTCGTGGGGGCGTTCACCACGACGATGCCGCGTCGCGACGCCGCGTCCAGGTCGACGTTGTCCACGCCCACGCCCGCTCGACCGACCACGCGCAGCCGAGTCCCGGCCTCGATCACGTCGGCCGTCACCTTGGTCGCGCTCCGCACCACGATCGCGTCGAACTCGGGGATGCGGTTGAGCAGCCCCTCGATGCCCCAGCCGTCGGCGACCTCCACGTCGCAGCTCGCCTCGAGCGCCGCGATGCCGGCATCGGCGATGCGCTCCGCCACGAGCACCTTGGGTCGGTCGCCCCGCGCGGCGTGCAGCGGCGCCGGGGTCGTCGACGTGGTGCTCATGCCGGCACCCCGGCAACCTCGCCGAGCAACGTCCGCTGGGCCGCGGCCACGCCGGCGCCCGCCTCGATGTCCACGCCCAGCTCCACGAGGCCGCGCTCGAGCGCCGCAACCATGAGCACCAGGTCCAGGTCGTTCACCCAGCCGCAGTGGCCCAGGCGGAAGATCTTCCCCTTGAGGTCGTCCTGTCCGCCCGCGATGGTGACGCCGTACTCCTTGAGCTTGCCGGGGATCTTCGCGCCGTCCACGCCCTCCGGCACCCGCACCGCGGTCAGCGCGCACGAGCTGTCGTCGTCCGGGGAGAACAGCTCGAACCCGAGTGCCCCCACCGCGGCGCGCGTCGCGCGGCCGAGGCGGGCGTGCCGCTCGTACACCTGCTCGAGGCCTTCCTCGAACATGATGTCGAGGGCGACACGCAGCCCGAGCACGATCGTCAGCGCCGGGGTGACGGGCGTCGACGGCGGCGTCTTGCGGTGCGCGTCGACCGCCTTGGCGAAGTCGAAGTACCAGCGGTTGGCGCTCGTCTCGCGCGCACGCTCGAGGGCGCGCGGGGAGATCGACGCGAACGCGAGCCCCGGCGGGACCATGAGCGCCTTCTGCGAGCCGGCCACGACGACGTCCCAGCCCCAGGCGTCCGCCTGCATCCGTGCCGCGCCGAGCGAGCTGATCGCGTCGAGCACCAGCAGCGGCCCGTCGCCGACCTGCGCCCGCACCGACGCCGCGAGGGCCTCGGCATCCGACACCGCGCCCGTGCTCGTCTCCGAGTGCGTGCAGAACACGACCGTCGCGTTCGGGTGCTTCGCCGCGAAGGCGCCGACCTCCTCGGGGTCGGGGCGCTGGCCACGCTCGGTCTCGTGCAGGTGCACGGTCGCACCGAACCGCTCCGCCATCTGGGCCCAGCGCTTGCCGAACCGCCCCTGCGTCGCCACCACGACCTCGTCGCCCGGGCGCACCAGGTTCGCCACCGCGGCCTCCATCGCGCCCGACCCCGACGAGGAGAACGTGGCCACGTCGTGCTCGGTGCCGAACACGCGCTTGAGGCCCACGAGCACCTCCCCGAACGCCTCCTGCCACTGGGCGGTGCGGTGGTGCACCATGGGCGCGCTCATCTCCCGCAGCACCGCATCGGGCACGGGCGTCGGCCCCGGCGTGAACAGGTGGGTCTTCTGCGGTCGCAGCGGTGTCGTCATGCGGACCAACCTACCCCCCGCGCGCGGAAATCGGTCATGCCGCAGGTCACCAGCGGGTGAGCGCTGGCGCACACCCCCCACCGCGCCCCGATTGACACCCCGTCGTTCTCGTCCGACCGTGGAAGCGGGACGCTGGGAACGACGGACGGAGCGACGTGGCGGTGACGCGGACAGGAGGGTCACGGGTCGCACCTGCAGGGGCCGCCGCTCCGGCGACGGCCACCGCCTCGGGCGCGCCCGGGGACCACACGATCCAGCGCGGCGACACGCTCTCGGCCCTCGCCCGTCGCTTCGGCACGACGGTCGACGCGCTGGCGGCGGCCAACGGGATCGCGAACCCCGACTTGATCATCGCGGGCGCGACGCTGCACCTGGTCGGTGCCGCTTCAACCACCCCGCCCGCGGCTCCGGCATCGGGCGGGGTCGGTCGCGTCGTCGGCAGGACGACCGGCCTCCGGCCCGACCTCGCAGGCAGCCTCGACGCCCTCAGCCGCGAGCTCGGCGTGACGATCTCCGTGATCTCCGGCAACCGCACGCTCAAGGAGCAGGCCCTGCTCTATGAGAAGTACCGGAAGGGCACCGGCAACCTCGCAGCGAAGCCCGGGACGTCGAACCACGAACGCGGCCAGGCCGCCGACGCGTACGTCGACGCCGTCCCGCTCGCGAAGGTACCGGGCGCCGCGGCCGCAGCCGCCCGGCTCGGGCTCCACTTCCCCGTCAACGGCGAGGCGTGGCACGTCGAGCACGTGTGACGCTCAGGCGGCCCGCAGCACGGAGCCGCCGGCAGCTGCCGTCGCCTCGATCGGGCCGGACCGCTCGAGCGCGAGCTCCACCGCAGCACGTGCCGCGAGCGCGTCGCCCGGCACGATCGCGAACCCGGCCTCGACCACCCAGTCGTCGTCCCCGACCATGGCCCTCGCGAGCCGCGCCGCGGACGCGCGCACGCCCGCTTCGTCGACGTTCCACAGCAGCAGCGCGAACGCCGGCTCCCCGTCGACCGCACACGCCCGCTCGAAGCGTCGGGCTGCCTGCGACAACCGTTCCCCCGCGCGCGTCACGTCGCCGTCGCGCACCGACAGCACCAGCACCGCAGCCGGCACGCCCTGCCGGACCGCCCACTGCAGCTCCGGGTGCATGCACAGCTCGATGGCGAGGCTGTCGGCGATGCCCGAGGAGGTCTCCTGCTGCGCCTTGTCGGCGTGGCGCAGCGCCTGCCGCAGCCGGCGGCTCTGCCAGCGCAGGCGCACGAGCGAGATCCATCCGAGGCCGCCCAGCAGGACCAGTGCGATGAGGAACATCATGCGGCCTGGACCCCCATGCCGCGGCGGGCGGCCGCAGCCGCGTCGTCGATGCATCGTTCGAGGTCGTCGATCTCGTCGCCGTGCCGCAGCCACAGGGCGTGCGTCACCGTCGGCGCCAGCGAGGCGCGTGCCGTCGTCTCATCCGCGCGGTAGCGCACGACGACCAGCGTGGCGGCGTCGTAGCGGAACCCCGCGTCCGGGAAGGTCAGCTCGTCGGCGAACGTCGTCCCGAGGCGCTCGAGGGCGTCCAGGTCGAACTCGACGTGGAACTCCACGCACACGACGCCCCCGCTGCGCTCCGTGCGGCGCAGCTCGACCCCGACGCGGTCGGCGAGCGTGGGGCGCAGCAGCAGCCCCGACGCCGGGTCGAACGGCACCTTCGTGCGCGTTCGACGGAACACCGTGCGCAGGTACGCGACCCGCACGGCGGTGGCGCCAGCCGCGATCCACACGACGAACACGGCGATCGACACGATCGACAGCAGGAGGGTGGGGACGTCGTTCATCGTTGGTCCATCCAGTAGGCGCGGGCGATTGCTGCGGCGGTCGAGCACATCGGGTCGAACTCGGCCGCGAAGTCCTGGGTCAGGCGGCGGAACACGAACAGGTGGCGGCCGCGCTGGTCCCACTCCGCACCGACGTCCGCGAGCTCGGCGACGAGCTGTGGACCGAACAGCTCGCGGGTCGCGAGGTCGCTCGCCCGGTCGTCGACCACCACCCGCAACCGCTTGTCCATCGCGGTGCTCTCGAACCTGACCTCACGGCCAGTTGTCCGACCGTGGAGCGCCCCGCCCCGGGTCCGCACCGACACGCCCGGGTGCCGCGCCGCCGCGGCCTCGGGGAGCCGAAATGCCGCGAACGCGTACTCCGTGCGCGTCTTGTGCTTTCCAGATCCCGTCATGACGTCGGCTTGGCCGCACGTCACCGGCAGCCCGCGGAGCGTCCCCCGCGCGGTGGGTCCGAAGTGCGTCAGCCCCCGCTCCAGCACCGGCAACGCCGCCGACATCTCGACACCCTCCTCGACGGGCCCCGGCTGGAACCCGCGCGCTTCGAGCAGGACGTCCCACACGGTGCTCACGGAGCGGCGCCACTCCCACCCGAGCAGGGTGAGCCCACAGACCAGCAGCAAGCCCTGCGGGATGGCTGGAACGAACAGCGAAACGCCGAACGCGGCGATCAGGATCCGCCACGCGAGCCGGTGGCGCTTCCACTGCCGGCGCAGCACGGAGAAGGGGGTCGGCGTCGCGCTCGACGGTTCGCGCGGATACAGCGCCAATCCGAGCGGCGGCACGGGCTCGAGGTTCGATACCACGGCCAGGCGCGGGGCCGCCGCCGCGGGCTGCGCCACCATGGGGGCGACCTGATCCGTCCAGCGCGTGCCGTCCCACCATCGCCACTGGCCAGCGGCCGTCGGGTCGGGGCGCCATTCGGCTGCGGAAACGGCGCTCGTCTGGTCGGAGGCGGACATCCCCCAGCCTGTCGGCATCGATCCCGCGACCCTTGATGCTCCGGTCGGGCCGACGCGGGGCTCAGCGCGCCTCGAGCAGCTCCACGATGAGGGCCTTGGCGGCGCCCGGATCGGCCTTGCCCTGCATGGCCTTCATGACGCCGCCGACGAAGAACCCGACGAGCGATTCCTTGCCGCCCTTGTACTGCTCGACCTGCTTGGGGTTGGCGTCGAGCAGCCCCTCGATCACCGAACGCAGGGCGCCCTCGTCGCTCACCTGGGCGAGGCCCTCGCGCTCGACGATCTCCGCCGGGTCGCCGCCCTCGCGCGCCACGCGCCCGAGCACCTCCTTGCCCACGGCACCGCTGATCTTCTTGGTCGCGACCAGGTCGACCACGCCGGCGAGCGCCTCGGGCGTCACCACCACGCCCTCCTTCTGGAGCGCGAGCAGCTCGCCCATCGTCCAGTTGGCGACGAGCTTGTGGTCGGCATCGGTCGTGAGCGCCACGGTCGTCTCGTAGAAGTCCGCGGTGTCCGAGGAGAGGTTGAGCACCTCCGCGTCGTACGTCGACAGCCCGTACGCCTCCTCGAAGCGCGCCATCCGCGCCAGCGGCAGCTCGGCCATGTCGGCCCGCACGCGCTCGATGTGCTCGGGCGTCACCTCGATCGGCACCAGGTCCGGCTCGGGGAAGTAGCGGTAGTCGTGCGCGAGCTCCTTGCTGCGCAGCGAGCGGATCGCGCCCGTGGTCGGGTCGTAGTGCAGCGTCTCCTGCTCGACTTCCTGCCCGCGCTCGACCAGGTCGACCTGCCGCGCCAGCTCGGCGTGGATGCCCCGCTCGATGAAGCGGAACGAGTTCATGTTCTTGAGCTCGGTCTTGGTCCCGAGCTCGGTCGCGCCGCGCGGACGGATGGAGATGTTGGCGTCGCAGCGCAGCGAGCCCTCCTCCATGTTGCAGTCGCTGACCGCGATCGTCTCGATCGTGTTCTTGAGCAGGGTGAGGAACCGCTTGGCCTGCTCGGGCGTGCGGATGTCGGGGTCGGTGACGACCTCCACCAGCGGCGTGCCCACGCGGTTGAAGTCGACGAACGAGTGCGACGAGTCGGCGATGCGCCCGCTCGACCCGGCGTGCACGAGCTTGGCCGCGTCCTCCTCCATGTGCGCGCGCGTGATCCCGACGCGGAAGCTGCCGCCCTCGCCGTCGGGCACGTCCAGGTAGCCGGGCCCGCAGATCGGGTCCTCGTACTGGCTGATCTGGTACGCCTTGGGGCTGTCGGCGTAGAAGTAGTTCTTGCGGCTGAAGGTGGTGCGCTCCGCGATCTCGCAGTTGAGCGCGAGCCCGATCATGATCGCGTAGTCCACCGCGCGCCGGTTGGGCACCGGCAGCACCCCGGGGTGCGCGAGGCACACGGGGCAGACGTGCGTGTTGGGCGCCGCGCCGAACTCCAGCCGGCACCGACAGAACATCTTGGTCTTCGTCGCCAGCTGGAGGTGGATCTCCAGCCCGATCACCGGCTCCCACGCCTCGAGCCGGTCCTCCGTCGCCTGTGCCTGCAGCGTCACGATTCGCCCCCTTCGGGAGCGAATCGTGCAAACACTCCTCGTTCGGTCATGCTCGAGCAAGCTCGGACATGACTCTCACTTCGTCGGTTTGTCATCGCTGCACCTCCTGCCGGAGCCGCGTCGGGACCGGGTCGAACTGGAAGGCCTGCTCGAGCGTCCACGCCGCCGAGAGGATGCGGTTCTCGCTGAAGGCCGGGCCGATCAGCTGGAAGCCGACCGGAAGGCCGCTCGCCAGCCCGGACGGGATCGAGATGCCCGGCAGCGCCGCGAGGTTGACCGGGATGGTGCAGATGTCGGAGGCGTACATGGCGAGCGGGTCGTCCATGCGCTCGCCGATGCCGAACGCCGTGGTCGGCGAGGTCGGCCCGATGACGAGGTCGCAGTGCTCGAAGACGCGCTCGAAGTCGCGCGCGATCAGCGTGCGCACGCGCTGTGCCTGGCCGTAGTACGCGTCGTAGTAGCCGCTCGACAGCGCGTACGTGCCGATCATGATGCGGCGCTGCACTTCGAGGCCGAAGCCCTTCGCGCGCGTGGCGTCGTACATCTCGCCGAGCGAGTCCGCGTCGACGCGCAGCCCGTAGCGCACGCCGTCGAAGCGCGCGAGGTTGGCGCTCGCCTCCGCCGGGGCGATCAGGTAGTAGGCCGCCAGGGCGTACTCGGCGTGCGGCAGGTCCACGTCGACGATCGCCGCGCCCAGCTCGATGGCGCAGCGCAGGTTCGACTCGATCACGGCCTTCACGTCCGGATCGATGCCTTCCGCCATGAACTGCCTCGGCAGGCCGAGGCGCACGCCGTCCAGGCGGTCGCGCTTGTCGAGCGACACGGCCTCGCGGGGCCCCACGCACGTCGTGTCACGCGCATCGGGGGAGGCGATGACGCCCAGCAGCGTCGCGCAGTCCTCGACGTCCTTGGTCATCGGACCGATCTGGTCGAGGCTCGACGCGAACGCCACGAGGCCGTACCGCGACACCACCCCGTACGTCGGCTTCATGCCGACGATGCCGCACAACGCAGCGGGCTGGCGGATCGAGCCGCCCGTGTCGGAACCGAGCGCCCACGGCGCCAGGCCGCCGGCGACCGCTGCCGCACTGCCGCCCGATGATCCGCCCGGCACCTTGGTGGGGTCCCACGGGTTGCGCACGACGCCGTACGCCGAGGTCTCGTTGGACGAGCCCATCGCGAACTCGTCCATGTTCGCCTTGCCGAGGTTGACCAGCCCTGCCTCGCGCGCGAGCGCGACCGCGGTCGCGTCGTACACAGGGCGGAACCCCTCCAGGATGCGCGACCCGCAGGTCGTCGGCATGTCCTTGGTCGACAGCAGGTCCTTCACCGCGAGCGGAACGCCACGCGTCGGGACGCTCGCATCGAGCGTGCCGGCCAGCTCGGCACTCGCGCGCGTGGCCTCGCGGTCCACGTGCAGGAAGGCATTGGTCTCGTCCGGGTCGTGCTCGATCCGGTCGAGGTACGCGTCGGCGAGCTCCGCCGGCGAGACGTCGCACGCAGCGATCATCGCGGCCGCGCCGCGTCCCGTCAGGGCGAGCAGCTCGCCGTCGGCCAGCGCCCCGCTCATGACTGCATCCTCGGCACGCGGAAGCACCCGTCCTCGGCGTCCGGCGCGCTCGCCAAGGCGCGGTCCGTCGCCAGCGACTCGTGCGGCTCGTCGTCGCCGAACACGTTGACCACCTCGAGCGCGTGCGTCGTCGGCGGCACGCCCTCCAGGTCGAGCTCGCTGATCTTGCCGATGCTGTCGATGATCGCGCCGAGCTCGCCGGCCATGCGCT
>JAOPYS010000018.1 GCA_025964465.1 Thermoleophilia bacterium | reverse complement strand
TGGTGCCCACCACCATGTGGATCAGCAGTGACATGCGCGGGATCCACGCGCGCGAGCAGGCACGCCTGCAGCAGGAGTGCGACGCCTCGAAGGCGTCGCGGACGACCAACGCCGCTGTCGCGGCGCCTCCGGTCGACTCCGGCGCGATGGCGGTCGACGGATCGACGATGCCCGCCTCCGGGACGACTGCCGGCACCACCAACGGCGCTGCCGACGACCCCTGCGCGAAGCTCGACGGCGCCCCGAAGCAGGCGACGAGCAGCACCACGGACCCGAACGCGGACCCGAACGCGGTCGTCCCCGTCGATCCGAACGCCGACCCGAACGCAACGGCGCCGGTCGACCAATACGGCGACCCCAACGCCGGGATGCCGGTCGACTCCAGCGCACAGGGGGGCAACCAGTACGACACGTCGTACCCCGGTGCCGGCACCCAGGGTGGCGCACCCACGGTCGACCAGACGTCCGGCACGCAGGACCAGGGCGGGGTGCCCGTCGCCGGCATGTGACCGGTGGCGCGTCGCGCGCCCACCACACGGGTAGGTCGCCCGTGATGGATCCCGACTCCCCCGTGCGTCTCACGATCGTCCGCAACGAACCCGAGGCCGAACTGGTCTGCGGCCTGCTGCGGGCCGGCGACGTGCGCTGCATGCACCGCATCACCGACCTCGCGTTCGGCTCCGGCGGCGAGCTGCCCACGTCCGGCGCCGGCGCGCGCGAGGTGCTCGTCATGCCGCGCGACCACGAGCGCGCCCAGGCGCTGCTGGCGGAGCTCGTGCACGACGCGGACGAGCCCTCGACGTGAGCGGCACGCTTCCCGTGCCCGTCCCGACCGCCGGCGACCTGCCCGGCGAGGAGCTCGGCCGGCTCATCCGCTCGCGGTTCTCGCTGGTCTACCTCGACACCGAGGAGGAGCGTCGGGCCGAGGCGCTCGTGCTCGGCGCCGCGCAGGCCAATGGCCGGCGCACGTGGACCTGGTCGATCTCCGACGGGCTCGTCCTTGCCGCGTCCGGCGGGCAGGACGCGGCCAGCACCGCGCCCGAGGGAGCGTTGCGGCGCATCTGCGAGCAGCCGGGTGACGACGTGTTCGTGCTGCGCGACATGGCCCGCCACGTGGACGCGGAGCCACGGGTCGAGCGCCTCGTCCGCGACATTGCGCGCGATTCGGACGCCACCCTCGTCCTGCTCGGCCCGCACGGCCCGATCCCGGCCGCCCTGCGCTCGTGCGCCGCCACCTTCGCCCTGCCGCGCCCCGACCTGTCGCTGATCGACGCGCACGTCCGCACGCAGGTCGCGCGCGCGGGCCGCACCCTCGGCGTGGCCCAGCACCTGGACGAGCCGGGCATGGTCGAGCTGGTGCAGGCCCTGCGCGGGCTCACGCTCGAGCAGGTCGACCAGGTGCTGACGCACCTGCTCCACGACGACGGGGTGCTCGACGCGGGTGACGTGTCGCGCGCACTGCGGGAGAAGGCCAGGCTGCTGGCGTCGGGGGGCGTGCTGACGCTCGAGACGCCCACGCACGGGCTGGAGTGGGTGGCCGGGTTCACGCACCTCAAGGCGTGGATCGCCAGCCGCTCGCGCGCGTTCGGCCCCGAGGCCGTCGCCTTCGGGCTGGAGGCGCCGCGCGGCCTGCTGCTCACCGGGGTGCCCGGGTGCGGCAAGAGCTTCGTGGCCAAGGCCATCGCGCGCACCTGGAACATGCCGCTGCTGCGCCTCGACGCCGGGTCGCTCTACGACTCGTTCATCGGTGCCAGCGAGCGCAACCTGCGCGAGGCGCTCGCCACTGCGGGGGCGCTCGCACCCAGCGTGCTGTGGATCGACGAGATCGAGAAGGGCTTCGGGTCGAAGGGCGCCTCCGAGTCCGACGGCGGCCTCGGCTATCGGATGCTCGGCAGCCTCGCGACCTGGATGCAGGACCGGCCGGCGCCGGTCTTCCTGCTGGCCACGAGCAACGACACGACGAAGCTGCCGCCGGAGTTGACGCGGCAGGGGCGTTTCGACGAGACCTTCTTCGTCGACCTGCCCGACGCGGCCGCCCGCGAGCACCTGTACCGCCTCCAGCTGGCGCGCCGCGGCCGCGACCACGCCGGGTTCGACTGCGCGGCGCTCGCCACGGCCTCCGACGGCTTCTCCGGGGCGGAGATCGAGCAGTCCGTCACCAACGCGCTGTACGCGGCGTTCGCGGCGGGTCGCGAGGTGACCACGCAGGACGTGCTCGGCGAGGTCGCGGCGACGCGCCCGCTCAGCGTGGTCAGCCCCGAGGCGATCGAGCGCATCCGCCAGTGGGGCGCCGACCACGCACGGCCGGCCTGAGCACCCCCACCGAGCGCCGTGACTGGAACGGTTCTGCGTCGCATCCCGATCAACCGGTAGGGACGAGAGTGTGCGCCGCGCGGGACCGCGGTGCGCATGTGGGACGACGGACGGACACTTCAGATGACTGGACTCATCAACGCCGCCGGCGCGGTCGCGGCCGCGGTGCCGCACGCCGCGGCGGCCGCAGCCCCG
>JAOPYS010000011.1 GCA_025964465.1 Thermoleophilia bacterium | reverse complement strand
CCCGCGACTTCCTCGTGCCCGCGCGCACGCGCCCGGGGCAGTTCTACGCCCTGCCGCAGAGCCCCCAGCTGTTCAAGCAGCTGCTCATGGTCGCCGGGGTCGAGCGCTACTACCAGATCGCCCGCTGCTTCCGCGACGAGGACCTGCGCGCCGACCGCCAGCTCGAGTTCACCCAGCTCGACGTGGAGATGAGCTTCGTCCAGCAGGACGACGTGCTCGAGCTGATGGAAGGCCTGATGAAGCAGGTCTGGCGCGAGGTCGCCGGGGTCGAGCTGCACGACGCCTTCGTCCGCCTGCCCTTCCACGAGTCCATGTTGCGCTTCGGTTCCGACAAGCCCGACCTGCGCTTCGACCTGGAGATCGCCGACCTCACCGACGCGTGGTCCGACACCGGGTTCGGCGTCGCGAAGGGCGCGATCGACAACGGTGGCGCGGTGCGCGTGCTCGCGGCGCCCGGCGGCGGCCGCTTCAGCCGCAAGGACATGGACGAGCACACCGAGTTCGCGAAGCAGTTCGGGGCGAAGGGCCTCGCGTGGTTCATCGTGGAGGAGGACGGGTCGCTCCGCTCGCCGGTCACGAAGTTCCTCACCGAGGACGAGCAGCGCGACCTCAAGGGCCTGTCGGGCGCCGCGCCCGGCGACGCGATCTTCATGATGGCGGATTCCGACCACGTGGTCAGCCGCGTGCTCGGTGCGCTCCGCACGCGCCTGATCGAGGCCCTGGAGCTGCAGCCCGAGCGCGAGTGGGTGTTCGCGTGGATCGTCGAGGCTCCGCTGTTCGAGTGGGACGAGGACCGCGCGCGCTACACCTTCGCGCACCACCCGTTCTGCCAGCCGACGCGTGACACGGTCGAGCACCTCACGACCGAGCCCGGCAAGGTCATCGCCGAGGCGTACGACCTGACGCTCAACGGCTTCGAGCTGGCATCTGGCTCGATCCGCGTGCACCAGTACGAGCTCCAGCAGCAGATCTTCTCGGTGCTCGGCATCGACCCGGCCGAGGCGGAGGAGAAGTTCAGCTTCTTCCTGCGGGCACTCAAGATGGGTGCCCCGCCGCACGGCGGCATTGCGCCGGGCCTCGACCGCATCGTGATGCTCCTCGCGCGCGAGCAGAACATCCGCGAGGTCATCGCCTTCCCGCGCCAGCAGTCGACGTGGGATCCACTCACCGAGTCGCCCAGCGCCGTCGACGCCGCCCAGCTCGACGAGCTGCACCTGCGCACCGTGCTGCCCCCGGTGCCCGCGAAGTAGCGCGCGACTGCTTCCCCCCGACTGGATCGGTGTCAGTCCCGCTGAGGGGGCCGATCTACCTCATGGTCGGGAAGGGCGGGCGGGGTCGGAGGGGTGTGGAACGAGTCGGGGCGCCGATCGCGAGATCGACGCCCCTCATGCCGTGATGGCAATGCTTCGTGGTGGCGGGCGGGTCAGCCCTGGTTGGTGAGCGCGCGCTGGCGCTCGAGCTGCACGACGTTCTGGTCCGTCACGCCGGCCGGCATCATCTGCGTCAGCTGCGAGATCAGCGGCTCGAGGCTCTCGAGCACCTGGCGGCGGCGCTCCTCGAGGCGGCGGATCTGGTCCTTGAGCCGGTCCTGCTCGCGCATCGCCTCCTGCGCCCGAACCGTGGCGAGGCGACGCTGCTCGGCGAGCACCTGCTCACCCTCGCGACGTGCGGTCTCGACGATGGCACGCGCCTCGGTCTGGGCCTGCTGGAGGACCGCCGTGGCGTCCTTGCGCAGCCCCGATGCCTCGTCGTTGGCGCGGTGCAGGATCTGCTCGCCCGTCGACTGTGCCTCGCTGATGATCTCCTCGACCTCGCCGAGCAGCACGCGCGCCTGGGCCTGCCCGTGCTCGCGGATGCGATCGGCCTCGGCCTCGGCGCGATCGATGATGTCGGTCGCCTGGACATGCGCGTCGCGCACCTCGAGCTCGATCCGCTGCTGCACCGCCGCGGCCTCGTCCTGGATCGTCGAGACGACCCGCGAGATGTCGATGCCGAGCAGCGCGACGGCGTCGGTGCGACCCTCGGTGAGGTTGCTCACCGTGGCGACCGGGGCCGGTGCGGGCTCGGCAGCACGCGGTGCGCTGGCCGGCGGCGGCGCGACCGGGCTCAGCACGGCATCCATCCGGTCCTCGATGTCGGTGGTGCCGAACGTCTGGTCTTCGGTCTGCTGCACGGGGGCCTCCGGTGCGTCGGGCGTCGTGGCTGCGGTCGGGACGGGAACGGGAACGGGCGTCGGCCGCGTGGCCGAGCTGGGAGGGAAGGCCTGGGTGGCGTTCACCTGGGGCGCGCCGTTGGCGGCGGCCAGGTCGTTGGCGCGGGCGATCACCGCGCGCTGGAGGTCGAACTCGGCGCGGACCGGATCATCGGCGACGCTGGTGGCCAGCTCGTCCATGCGTCGGGCGAGGTCGTCGACCGTCGCGACGGCGCTGCGCGTGGCGGAGGACGCCTGCTCGGTGCCACCCTCGTTGGAGCGTCGCCCTCGGCGGAACAGGCTGCGTCGCGAGCCGTCGGTTGCATCTTCGAATCCGTGGTCTTCCATGCTGCCCTTCACGAAGTGGTCCTCCATCTCACTGCGGTGGTGCACGTCTCCACGGGACCTGGCTCGTACGCGGGCGGTTGGGCAACCGGGCACGTGCGCTGGTCGATCATGCGCGACGGTAGCTGGCTTGTACCCGGGCCATTGCGGCTTTGAACATGGCAACCGCACTTGTGCAGCATGCCGTTTGCGATGGTCGATCAAGCGCTTCGGGGGCACCGCCGATAGCGGCTTCGACGCCGTACCCCACGCCATGTGGGGTCGGGACGAAGGAGCTGCTTGACCGTGTCGGTACCGTCCACGCTGCAGGGAACCCACGATGGATGTGGGGGGGTCGTGCTCTTCCGACCCGCCACGTATCGCCGCGAGCTGCTGGCCGGCGAGACCGTCGTGCTGCGTGCCACGTGCCAGACCTGCGGGGCCGACCTGGCCACCGAGTGGGCGTTGCCCGCCGCCGCCGTCGCCGCGTGGGAGGCCGAATCCGCGCAGGAGGCAGCACTCGCGCTGCCGCACTTCGAGGAGCAGGGGCTGCAGACCGCCGCCGGCGCCGAGGGGTGGGACGGCTCGATGCCCGTGCACGCGCAGGGGACGGGCCACGGCGCACCGCACCGCACGCCGCTCGGAGGGGGATCCGGCGCGTCTGGCGGGGAGCGACGACGCTCGATCCGTCCGGCCACGGCGCTCGGCGACTTCCGGCTGCGTGGAGCGGGGGAGCCCGAGGAGGCAGCCCACGCCCCGGCCCCCAATCCCGAGATGGACGCCTACATGGCGCGGTTCTCGACGCGCGTGGAATCAGCACGGGCCAACCTGCGCCGCATGAGCACCGACCTGCCCTCGACGCTCGCCGGCGACGGCGACGCCGGGTTCCGGTCGCCGCAGCTGTCCCGTCGCGACGGCCTGCCGCCGTCGGCGCTGTCGGCGACGCCGCAGGGCCTGCGCCCGGCCGCTGCCGCTGCGGCTCCGGTCCAGCCCCA
>JAOPYS010000003.1 GCA_025964465.1 Thermoleophilia bacterium | reverse complement strand
GAGCACCTGCACCGCACGAGGTCCGAGCACCTGCGCGACGTGTTCTCGCGCTACGTGCCGGAGTCGGTGGCCGACCAGCTGGCTGAGGCCGGCTCCGAGATCGAGCTGGGCGGTCAGACGCGCGACGGGTCCGTGCTGTTCTGCGACATCCGCGGGTTCACGGCGTGGTCCGAGCAGCACGAGGCGAGCGTCGTCGTGCAGCAGCTCAACGTCCTGCTCGGCTCGCTCACGGAAGCTGTGATGCGCCACCAGGGGACGCTCGACAAGTTCACTGGTGACGGGCTCATGGCGTTCTGGGGCGCGCCGCTCGAGCAGCCCGACCATGCGGAGCTGGCATGCCGGGCCGCAGCGGACATCCACGCCGCGCTCGCCGCCTGCAACGAGCTGCGGGTCGAGGGGGGCATGGCGCCGTTCGAGATCGGCGTCGGGATCGCCAGCGGCCCCGCCGTGATCGGCAACATCGGCCACGAGCAGCGCCTCGACTACACCGCGATCGGCGACACCGTGAACCTCGCCGCACGGCTCGAGGCGGCGACCAAGGAGCTCGGGCGCGCGACGGTGGTGTCGGGGGCGACGGCGGCGCAGCTGCCGGACGAGGTCCGAGACGCCTTCGAGGTACTCGAGCCGGTTCGCGTGAAGGGCAAGCGCGAGCCCGTCGAGGTCCGCGGCGGCGGGCCGGCCGCCGGTCGCGCACGATCGGACGTCGCCTCCGCCGCGTAGGGCGGTTTGGGGAGTGGCCGAGCGGTCAGCATCACCTCGAGCCCTGTCCTGCCCTCGAGAGGATCACCCGTGGACGACGCATCCCTGCGCCGATCGACCATCGCCCACCTGCAGGTCGCGCACGCGGCCGAGCGCGCCCAGCTCGGCGAACTGCGGACGCTGCGCGACGAGGTCGGCATCCCGGCCGTCGCCGCGCTGCTGGACCAGCACCTCATGGAGACCATCGCCCACGGCGACCGCCTCGAGGAACGGCTCGAGGAGCTGGAGAGCGGCAGCTCCATCCGGCTGCTGGTGCAGTCGACGGTCGGCAGCGTGCCCAAGCTCGTCGTGGACCGGCTGCGCCCGCAGGACGGCTGCGCGTGCCTGCGCGACGCCATCGCGGCCGAGGCGGCGGAGATCGCGACCTACGGGCTGCTGGAGATCGAGGCCACGCGTGCCGGCGACGAATCGACGGCCGTGCTGGCGCAGGAGATCCGGGTCGAGGAGGTCGCGGCACGCGACGAGCTCGGGACGTTCTGGAACCAGGCGGTCGACGTCGCGATCGCGGCAGGCGCGGCCGCGAGCGGGGCGACCGTGACGAAGGTCGCGCGCGCGCTGCTCGTCGACCACCTGCGCGACGTGCACGCGCTCGAACGCAACGCCGCGATCATGCTCTCCACGGTGCTCGGCACCGTCCGCGACGACGTGGCCCGCGAGCGGGTCGAGGACCACCGCGCGGCGACGGTCCGCCACGGCGACATGGTCCTGGAGCGGCTCCGTGAACTGGGGAGCGGACCCTCCCGCCGCAAGCAGGCCCAGGGCCTCGCCTTTGCCGCGGTGAAGGGCCCGTTCAACCTCGTGCGGACGGAGCGGGCGGCGAAGGACCTGCGTGACATGTACGTCGTCGAGCACCTCGAATCGGTGGCGTACGCGCAGCTGGCGGTGCTCGCGCAGCGAGCCGGGGACGAGCGCACCCAGGCGCTCGCGGGCTCCCACGCCCTCGAGGCGGCGACCATGTCCGACTGGCTCGAGCGCGAGACCGCGCGCTTCGCCCTCGAGAGCCTCGCGGGCGGCCGGTGAGCCCCGCCAACCTGGCGGCCGCGCTCACCGAGGCTGCCGCGACGCACCCCGGGCAACCCGCGCTGCGTCTCGGCGACGCCACGGTGACGTACGAGCAGTTCGATGCGGTCGCCGCGCGTGTCGCGGGGCTGCTGCGCGACCGCGGCATCGGACCGGGCGACCGCGTCGGCATCATGCTCCCGAACGTGCCGGCGTTCCCGGCCTGCTACTACGGGGTGCTGCGCGCAGGCGCCGTGGTCGTCCCCATGAACGTCCTGCTGAAGCGGCGCGAGGTCGCCTACTACCTGGGCGACTCCGGCGCGTCGTTGCTGTTCGCGTGGCACGCGTTCGGCGACGAGGCCGGGCCGGGCGCCGACGATGCCGGCACGCCCGCGCTCCTGGTCGGCGACGACGGGCTGGCGCCCCTGCTGGTGGATGTCGAGCCGGCGCCCGCCGACGCGGAGCGCTCGGGCGACGACCCCGCCGTGATCCTCTACACGTCCGGCACCACGGGCCGGCCCAAGGGCGCGCAGCTGAGCCATGCCAACATGCGCAGCAACGCAGCGGTGTGCGTGTCGCTCTTCGGTCTCGACACGACGTCCGTCATCCTCGGCGCGCTGCCGCTGTTCCACTCCTTCGGGCAGACGTGCGGGCTGAACGCCGCCGTCGCCGCGGGTGCCACGCTCGCGCTGCTGCCACGCTTCGACCCGGTTGCCGCGCTGGATGTCATCGCGCGCGAGGGCGTCACCGTCTTCGAGGGCGTGCCGACCATGTACGGGGCGTTGCTCGCGGTGCCGCCCGACGCGCGGCCCGACACGTCGTCGCTGCAGGTGTGCGCGTCCGGCGGGGCCTCGCTCCCGGTCGAGGTGCTGCACTCATTCGAACGCGAGTTCGGCTGCGCCGTGCTCGAGGGGTACGGGCTGTCGGAGACCTCGCCGGTGGCGTCCTTCAACCACCCGGATCGCGAGCGCAAGGCCGGCTCGATCGGCACACCCATCGACGGGGTGGAGATGCGGGTCGTCGACGAGGCCGGCGTCGACGTGCCCGCGGGCGAGGTGGGCGAGATCCTGATCCGCGGTCGCAACCTGATGACCGGGTACTGGGAGCAGCCCGAGGCGACCGCGGCGGCCATCCGTGACGGCTGGTTCTGGACCGGCGACCTCGGGCGGCGCGACGAGGACGGCTACTACTTCATCGTCGACCGCTCCAAGGACCTCATCATCCGCGGCGGCTACAACGTCTACCCGCGCGAGGTCGAGGAGGTGCTCTACGAGCACGCCGCGGTGGCGGAGGCGGCGGTGGTCGGGGTGCCGCACGCGGAGCTGGGCCAGGAGGTCGGCGCAGCCGTCGCCCTCAAGCCGGACGCGGCAGCGACGGAGGACGAGCTGCGCGCGTTCGTGCGCGAGCGCATCGCCGCATACAAGTACCCGCGCCACGTGTGGTTCGTCGACGCGCTGCCGAAGGGGCCCACCGGCAAGATCGTGAAGCGCGAGATCGAACTCCCCGACGTTGGCTGACCCTCCGCCACTATGAGGTCGATGTTGCCGCTCAGCGGCAACATCGACCTCATAGTGGGCGGGGCGGGGGACGCTAGAGCATCGAGGTCGGGTCCTCGAGGTGTCGCGTGAGCGACTCCAGGAAGCGCGCACCGACCGCACCGTCGACGGTGCGGTGGTCGCACGTCAGGGTGACGGTCATGATCGGTCGCACCTCGACGCGACGGTCGACGACGACCGGCGTGTCGACCGTGGCACCGACCGCGAGGATCGCCGCCTGCGGCGGGTTGAGCACGGCCGTGAAGCTGTCGACGCCCATCATCCCGAGGTTGGAGATCGTGAACGTGCCGCCCTCGAACTCGGCGGGCTGGAGCTTGCCGGCGCGGGCCTTGTCGACCAGGCGCTTGCGATCCGCCGCGATCTCCGTGATCGTCTTGGCGTGCGCGTCACGGATGACCGGCACGACGAGGCCGGCATCGGTGGCCACGGCCAGCCCGACGTGCGCAGCCTCGAAGCGCAGGATCGCGTCGCCGGCCCAGTGCGCGTTCATCTCGCGGTTGCGGCGCAGCGCCACTGCGCTCGCCTTGGTGAGGATGTCCGACACGGTGGGGCGCACGTCGCCCTCCCCCACGTGCTTGAGCAGGTTGGCCCGCAGCGCGTTGGCGGCGGTCATGTCGATGTCCTTCGTGAGGAAGAACGCCGGCGCCGACCAGGCCTCCGTCAGCCGCCGCGCGATCGTCTTGCGCATCGATGTCAATTCGATGCGTTCGACGCCCTCGCCGGTCTGCACGGACGAGGTCGCCGCCGCCGCGGGAGCCGCCGCGGCCGCAGCCCCGCCGGTCACGCCCTCGAGGTCACGCGCGACGATCCGCCCGTCCGGCCCCGAGCCCGTGATGCTCCCGAGCTCGACACCCTGCTCGGCCGCCATCCGCCTCGCAAGCGGCGACGCCTTCACCCGGTCACCCTCACCACGCGCAGGGGGAGCCGCAGTCGCACTGCCGTAGTCAGCCCCCGTCGGCGTCGTCGCTGCGTTGGAGGCGCCCGCCGCCCTCGCGCCACCCTGCGGCGACTTGGGGGCAGAATCCGGATTGACCTCCGCAGGGGCGCTGGTGTCGGCGCCCGACGGCGCTCCCGCCCCAGCGGGAGATGCCGCTCGGGCCGCCGGCTCGCCCCCGCTCTCGGCCGGCGCGTCCCCGGTTTCTTCCGGCACGCTCTCGCCCGCCTCACCGATCCACGCCAGCGTCGTCCCGATCTCCACGGTCTGCCCGGCGTCGACGAGCACCTTGAGGATCGTCCCGCCCGCCGGCGCCTCGACCTCGACGTTCACCTTCTCGGTCTCGACCTCGTAGAGCTCGTCGCCCTTCTCGATCGTGTCGCCCTCGCCCTTGAGCCACTGGAGGACCTTGCCCTCGTCCATGCCCTGTCCGAGGCGGGGAAGCTTGACCTGGGTCGCCATGTCGGTGGTCCTCTGTTTCCGGGGGGAGTCGGTGCGGCCTAGGCCGTCGCGTAGGCGACGCTGCGCACGGCGTCGATGATCTGCTGGGCTCCGGGCACGACGTGGGCCTCGAGCACGGGCGCGAAGGGGACGGGCGCCCACTTCTCGCCCACGCGCAGCACCGGCGCGTCGAGGTGGTCGAACGCGTGCTCCTGCACGAGCGCCGCCACCTCCGCGCCGAATCCACCGAAGGTCACGGCCTCGTGGGCGACGACGCAGCGGTTGGTCTTGCGCACGCTCTCGAGGATGATCCCGAGGTCCAGCGGCTGGAGGGTGCGCGGGTCGATCACCTCGAGGGAGATGCCGTCCTCCTGCTCGAGCGTCTCGGCGGCCTCGAGCGCGAGCCAGGGCATGCCGCCCCAGCACACGACGGTGCAGTCCGAGCCCTCGCGCAGGACGCGGCCGACACCGAGCTCGCCGACCTCCTCGGGGTCCTCGCCGACCTCACCCTTGCGCGGGTAGCAGTCGCGGTGCTCCACGAACAGCACGGGATTCTCGTCGCGGATCGCGGCCTTCAGCAGCAGCCGCGCATCATCCGGCTGCGACGGCATCACGACCTTGAGGCCGGGGATGTGCGTGAACCAGTTCTCGAGCATGGACGCGTGCTGCGAACCGCTCTGCCAACCGGCCCCGCCCTGCGTGCGGATGGTGACGGGGATGGTCACCTGGCCACCCGTCATGTACCGCCACTTGGCGGCCTGCCCGACGATGGGGTCCATGGCCATGGACGTGAAGTCCATGTACATGATCTCCACCACGGGTCGCAGCCCGCTCATCGCCGCCCCGACCGCGGCGCCGACGATGGCTTCCTCGCTGATCGGGGTGTTGCGGATCCGCTCCGGCCCGAACTCGGCGAGCATGCCCTTGGACACGCCCTGGGAGCCGCCCATGTCGGCGATGTCCTCGCCCATGAACAGGACGCGGCCATCGCGCCTGAGCTCCTCCGCCATCGCCGTGCGGACTGCCTCTCGATACGTCATCTGCGCCATGCGCGCAGGCTATCGCATCACGCGCGCTGCGCGCCCACGGAGCGCGCCGCGGTCAGGCGGTGTGCGGCGTGCCGATCGCCGAGCCGGCGTGGGAGTGCTCGCCGGGATCGGCCACGGCCGGCACCGGCGGTGCGCTGCCGGGGGTCGACGCGTGCGTGCCGCCCATGCCCGGCATGCCGGCCATGCTGCCGCCGCCGCCACTGGCGCCGCCGCCCGAGACCGGGGCGTGGGTCGCATCGTGGCCGGAGGCTGCGGAGCCGGGGCCGCGGCTCGGGGCCGGAGCCGTCGCGCCACCGCCGGTGGTGGTGGGCGCAGGCCGGGCCATGTCCATGCCGCCGACGAAGGACGCGTAGCCGGCGTCGACCACGATCACCGCGCCGGGGTCGAAGGTCCAGCCGCTCCCGACGCGCGCCTGGAAGGCCTTGGCCGCCGGGTCGGTCTTGTCGGTGCGCAGGTAGTCGAGGATGGCGTTCTTGGCCTTCGCCGGGAGGGTTCCCCACGTGAACGAGCCGTTGATGCCGCCGAGGTCGACGCTGCGCATGCTGGCGCCGGCCGGGAAGAGCGTGGTGCGGGTCGCCGTGGAGGTGCCGCCGCCCGTCGCGACCGTCGTGCCCGGGTGGGCGGCGCCGGTGGCGTGGATCGTCGCCGTGGTGCCGGAGTGCGTCGAGCTCGTGCCCGTCGCGAGCGAGGCGCCGGCACCAGCAGCGGCACCGGAGACGGTCCCGAAGGTACCGGTCGAGCCGGGCTGCCGCGTCGGGCGCACCGTCACCGCGAGGTCCTCGCCGGGCCCGCCGCCGCGCACCTGCGGCACGTGCCGCAGGTAGATCGTGCCGGCCTCGGCCAGGGAGACCTCGCCCGAGGCGGAGAAGCGGACGAGCTGGTCGGCCTGGAGCGCCCCCGAACCCTCGGTGGAACCGAACGCGGTGGCGACGGCCCCCTGCAGCTCGGCGGGCAGCTGCCCGAACCGTGCCTGCTTGCCGACCATGTCGGCGGGCACCTGCATCGTGAGCTTGGCCTTCGTGCCGGCCGGAGCCTGGCGGATGGCGGAGTTCGCGTCGGCGCCGGCCACGGGCGGTGCACCGCCGCCGGCGACCGTGGACCCGGCCGTGCCCGACGCCGCGGGCGTCGTGGCGGTGGTGGCGACGGCGAGCGACCCGGGGGCGGCACCGTCGGAGGAGACCGTGCCGGCCGCACCGGCGGCCTGGAGGATGCCGGCGGGAATGGTCGCGATCTGGGCCTGGAGTGCGGCGAGCTGGGCCTGGTCGACGTGACCGCTGCGCACCTGGTCGAGGAGGCCGCGCGCCACGCCCGTGAGGCGGTCGATGTCGGCGACGGAGAACGCGCCGGCCGTCGTGGCGCCACCGGCCGAGACCGTCGAGCCCGGCTTGCCGGCCGGCCCGGCGCCGTCGGTCTTGCCGCCCGTGGGGCCGCCGCCGACCTCGCCCTTGCCGCCGCCGGAGACGGAGGCACCGGCGTTGGCCGAACCGAGCGCGGCAGCGATGCCGCGCTTGCTGCCGGCGCCCTTGTTGCCGCGCGAGTCGAACACGGTGACAGCGCCGCCGGGCTCGAGGGTGCGCACGACGCTCGCCTCGAACACGCGGACCTTGACGCCGCCGAAGGTGTGCGTCCCGAGGGCGACCTTGTGCTTGTTGCCCTTGGCGTCGAGGCTGTAGGCGCCCTTGGCCCGGTCGAACACGAGCACGGTCCCGTCGGGGAACTTCTTGCCCCAGCCGTTGGCGACCTTGATGGTCTGCACCTTGTCGGCGGGCGTGGGCGTGACGCGGTACTCGACGGCGGGGATGGCCTTCGTGCCGTTGGTGTGCTGCATGTACCACATGCCGTCGACGTCGACGCGCTTCCAGCCCGGGCCCCAGTTGATCGCGGGCGCGGTCTCGGTCTTCGCGGATGCCTTGAAGGAGGGGAAGCCGAACTCGGCGCCGCCGACGGACGCCTTCATCGGATTGGCGCGCTCGGCCTTGCCGAAGCCGCTGACGGCCTCGGCGGTGCCCGATCCGACGACCGCGGGAGTGGTCGTCATGGCAGCTGCGACGGCAGCGCCGCTGACCGCGGGGCTGCCGGAGGTGCCGGTGCCGCTCGCGACGGTGATGCCGGGCGCGCCGGGGAGTGGCGGTGCGACCGGGAGGATCTCGACGCCGGGCGCCGCGGGCTGCGCCCCGAATGCCGGCGTGGCGCCGGTGCCGCCGCCGCCGATGAGGCCGCCGCCGCTGGTGACGCCGGTGGTGTCGGGGCCGATCGTGCTGATGGCGCCGCCGTGCGTCTCGCTACCGAGGGTGGCCTGGAAGGTCGGGGCGACCAGGAACGTGCCGCCGTCGGCGAGCGTCGGCGAGTTCGAGGGCACGGGCGTGCGGATCGTCGCCTGGATGCCGGCGAGTTGCGCGTTCACGCCATTCGAGTTGGGGAGGATCGTGGCCATGGGGTGGGGGCTCCAGGCGGGGGGATGCTGTGGGCGAACCGTGCAGGTGGGGACCGCACGACACGCTTCCACCCCCAGTGAACGACGGCTCCGCCGTTCTGGCAACCCCTACTTGCAGATCACCCAACACGCTCTGAGCCTTTGAGCGCGACGAGGACAAGGAGTGTGAGGGAAGCTGTGCTTGGCACAGCGACCGAACAACGACGCAGTGATCGTCGTGCTCAGAGGCCCAGGACCGGGCCTGGGTAGGGGTATTCCGCGTAGACGTGCTTCATGGCGTCCTCGGCGGGCGGGAAGTCGGCGGCGAGGGCGGCCTCCACGGCGCGCTCCATCGTCTCCTCCACCTCGGCCTCGACGGCCTTGAGGTCGCGCTCGGGAACCTTGCGCTCGAGCAGCTGCGCGCGGAACGCGGGGATGGGGTCGGTCTGGCGCGCGGCCTTGGCCTCGCCCTTGGGGCGGTAGACCTCGGCGTCGCCGACGTAGTGGCCGGAGAGGCGCTTGGTCTCCGCGACGATGTACACGGGGCCGTTGCCCGCGCGGGCGTACTCGGCGGCGACGGCCGTCGTGTCGTAGACCGCCAGCACGTCGTTGCCGTCGACGGCGAAGGTCTTCATGCCGAAGGCAGCGCCGCGCACGGTGAGGTCGTCGACGGGCACGGTCTGCCACGTCGGGGTCGACTCGGCGTAGCGGTTGTTCTCGAGGATGAAGAGGATCGGCAGCTGCCAGATCTGCGCGAGGTTCATGCCCTCGTGCACGTTGCCCTGGCTGGATGCACCGTCGCCGTAGAACGCGACCGCCACGTTGCCGGTCTTGAGCTCTTTCTGGGCGAGGGCGACGCCGGTCATCATCGGGGCGCCCGAGCCGACGACGCCGTTGGCGCCGACCACGTTGCGGCTCATGTCAGCCATGTGCATCGAGCCGCCCTTGCCCTGGCAGACGCCCGTGATCCGACCCATCATCTCCGCCATCAGGTGCTCGACGTTCGAGCCGCGGGCGATGATGTGCGCGTGCGCGCGGTGCGTGGAACCGATGAAGTCGTCGTCACCGAGCGCGTGCCCGACACCGGAGGCGATCGCCTCCTGGCCGATGGCCACGTGGACGAAGCCCGGCAGGTTGCCCTCGCGGTACTGGTCGATGACCAGCTCCTCGAAGCGGCGCGCGAGCACCATCGTGCGGTACATCTGCACGAGCTCGGCCTTCGAGAGCTTGTCGCTCGGGCGCTTGCCGCGCGCGAAGCTGACCTGCTCGCCATACGCGGCCGCGGCGGCGCGCCCGGCGGTGTCGTCGATCGACTTGCGACCGGACGCGGACTTCGCGTGGTCGTCCACCGGCGCCTTGCCGCTCCCCCGCTTGGTCGGGGTGGCCTTCTTCGCGGAGGCCTTGCCGCCCGTGGGGGCAGCCTTGGTCGTCGTGCGTGCGCGCGGGGTTGCAGCCATGGCGGGAGGCTATCACCGACCTGTCGTCACGACATGTCCTTTCATGACGTGACGCCCGGTAGGATCGCGGCATGTCACTTGCCACCGAGTTCCGCACCGCCGTCGACGACCAGGCCCCGGACTGGAGCGACATGCTCTTCGAGTTGCGCCTGCAGGAGGAGATCCGCTTCGACGAGGCCCGCCTGTCCATGGCGCCCGCGCAGCTGCAGCGCAAGGCCGGCGAGCGCGACCTGTTCACCTTCCGCATCTCGCGCGTGCGCGGGTACGGGGCGCACGCACCGCTCGTGGAGTCGTGCCTCGCCAAGCTCGACGCGGTCGGCATCGAGGGCGAGCTGGAGCTGATGCGCGTGCTGCACGAAGTCGAGCCCAACTGGACGCAGGGCCCGGTGCTCCCCGTTACGTGACCCATGTAGTTGCGCGCGCAACTACTTTGCCCTACGCTGTGGACATGGACCTCCCAGTCGCACCCACCCCCACCGCCGCCCCGCAGCTCGACGGCCTGCACCACGTCACGATGATCACCGGCGACGCGCAGCAGAACGCCGACTTCTACGAGGGCCTGCTCGGCCTGCGCCTCGTGAAGCAGACCGTCAACTTCGACGCCCCCGACATGTACCACCTCTACTTCGGCGACGACGCCGGCAGCCCCGGCTCGCTGCTGACGTGGTTCGAGGTCCGCGGCGCACGCCCCGGGCGCGCCGGAGCCGGGATGATCCACCGCATCGAACTGGGCGTGGCGACACGCGACGCCCTCGACTTCTGGGCCGGCCGCCTCGACGAGGCGGCGACACCCACCGAGCGCGTCGCCGACGACGTGCTGCGGTTCCGCGACGGCGACGGGCTCGAGTTCGACCTGCTGGTCGCGGGCGAGCACGGGCCGCGGCTCGCCGCGTCCTCCCCCGACGTGCCCGCCGAGCACGCCGTGCTGGGCGTCGTCGGCGTGCGCGCCTACCCCGTACGCCCGGCCGCCGACGAGGCCCTGCTCGAGGAGACCCTGGGCTTCACGCGGGTCGCGGACGCGGGCAGCGACGATGCCCGCGCCTTCGAGGTCGGCGGCGCGGGGCGACAGGTGCGCATGACCTACGACCCCGCCCCCTCCCAGCCCGGCCGGCAGGGCGCCGGGACGGTCCACCACGTCGCGTGGGCCACCCCCGACGAGGACCAGCTCGCCTGGCAGTCGCGCGTGCACGACGCCGGCGCGTACGTCACGCCCGTGCAGGACCGCGACTACTTCGATGCCATCTACTTCCGGATGCCGAGCGGGGTGCTCTTCGAGATCGCGACGCGCTCGCCTGGATTCGCGACCGACGAAGAGCCCGGCGAGCTGGGACGCGAGCTGCGCGTACCGCCGCGCTTCGGACAGCACGCGGACGAGATCCGCGCCATCCTGCGGTCGTTGGACCTGCCGCGGTCGAGGCAGGTGCGGGCGTGAGCGCCGCCCCGACCACGAGCGCGCGCACCGGGCTCAGCTTCCGCGAGCGGCCCGCGGACGGCGCGCCCCGCGGGCTGCTCGTGCTGCACCACGGCCGGGGCAGCGACGAGGCCGACCTGCTCGGCCTGGCCGACCACCTCGACCCGCAGCGCCGGCTGCACGTGGTCTCGCCTCGCGCGCCGCTGCAGCTCCCGGGCTCGCCCGGCTACCACTGGTACC
>JAOPYS010000136.1 GCA_025964465.1 Thermoleophilia bacterium | reverse complement strand
AGGCGCACATGGCCGCGCCCGCGCCCGCGCCTGCGCCCGCTGCCGCTCCACAGCTGTTCTCGCGCGCTGCCGCTCCCGGCTTCGTCGTCGCTCCGGCGCCGGCTCCCGTCGCTCCGGCCCCGGCCGCCCCGGTCGTCGGTGGCGGCGCCCCGGCTCCGGTCGGCGCTCCCGGCGAGGCCATCCAGGTCGCGACGGGTGCACTGCAGGCGTCGCGCCCCTACCAGCTCCCCAACGGTGCCGGCTACCGCGGTCCCGCGCTGCGCGAGGGCCAGGTGCACGGCGCACTGCACACCGGCGGATCGCCCGTGCCGCCCGCACTCGCGTCGCAGGTGCAGAGCATGGTCTACGGGCACGGCGGCGCCGTGCCGGATCCACTCCTGGTCTGGTCGAGCAGCTCGCGCGGCCAGATCGTTCCGCAGGGCGTGCCCGTGCCCGGCGCCCCGATGGCCCCGGCCGCCGCGCCCATGCCCGTGCCGGTGCCGGTGGCTCCCGCACCGAGTGCCCCTGCAGTCCGCACCGTCCCGATGGAGCCGCCCGCCGGCGCCTACGGCGGCGCTGCGCCCCAGCCCGCGTCGGCCGACCCGTTCCTGGCGCGCGCCGAACAGGGCGGCGGCGCCGTCAGCTTCGGCTGACCCAGGCCCGCCAGCCTTCGTCGCCCATTCGAGCACGGCCGCGGTCCACCGCGGGGGTCCGATGCGACACTGTGGCATGCGGTACCTGTCGGTGGTCACGTTCATCCCCTCCATCCTGTTCGCCGTGGCCGACGGTGCGTGGTGGCGGTGGCTGATCGCAGCGGTGCTCACGTACCAGGCCGTCGACGTCCTCTTCTTCGGGGGACGGCTCAGCGGACGGGAACGCGCGTAGGGCGCCGAGCGCGAACTTCGTCACACTTTCGTGACAGAGCGCGCGAGTTTCGTCACACCTCGCGTGCGACGGTGGAGGGGTGGCTCGACAGCGAACAGGCGAGAGCGGCGGGACGAGCATCCTGGCGCTCGGCATCATCCTCGGCGCGGCGTTCCTGATCGTCATCCTCGGTGCGGTCGGCAGGGCGTACGTGGCGCACGCCGAGCTGCAGCAGGCGGCGGACGTGGCGGCGCGCACCATGGTGGTCGCCGGCGGCGACGATCCACGATCGCGGGCGATCGCGCTCGCGCGCGAGAACGGGGCACGCCGGGTCGAGATCGAGCCCGACGGCTCGGAGCTGCACGTGCGCGTCTGGGCGTCGGCGCCCCGCGTGCTCGGCGTCCGGGCCGGGACGCAGATCATGGCCGAGAGCTGGATCGACCAGCCACCGCCCGCGCTGGCCGGCGACGGTGGGCCCAACCCGCCGGGCCAGTACGCCGGCCCGCTCGTGTACGTCGACGGCGGCGTGCCGATCTGCCCGCGGGTCGGCGCGGCGTACCGCGTCATGCAGGCCGATGCTCGCCGCGACGGGGTGACGATCTCCGCCACGAGCGGATTCCGCACCTACGCCGAGCAGGCGATCCTCTACGCGCAGCTCGGCCCCGCGATCGCCGCCCCGCCGGGCGTCAGCCGCCACCACGACGCCACCGAGTTCGACCTCAAGGTCGGGCCCGCCGGTTCCTCGGTGCACCGATGGCTCACGGCGCACGGCCCAGCCCACGGATTCGTCCAGCGCTACTCGTGGGAGCCGTGGCACTGGGGCTTCGTGGCGGGGTGTTGACATAGTCGGACGTCATGTCGAGGCCCCTCCCGGACACCGTGCAAGGTCGCTTCGACGCCATCGGTGAGCGGATCATGGCGTGCGAGGTCGTTCGGGACTTCCCGTGGTCGCAGGTGCTGCGGCTGACGACCGCGGACGGCGGCACCCGATGGGTGAAGCGGTGCGGTGACGGGATGGCGTTCGAGCCGGCGCTGACCGCGGTGGTCGAGCGGGTCGGCTCGCCGCTGCTCGTGCCGTCGCTGTGGATCGACGGGCGCTGGATCGCGACCGAACACGTCGACGGCCAGCTCGGGCGTGGGGACCTGGGCATCCTCGACGCGCTGCTGCGGATCCAGGCGCCCCTCGCGGAGTTGCAGGCGGGGCTGGTGCCGCTGCTCGACCACGCCGTGGCGGCGGGCACCCCGTCGCTCGGTTCCACGGACGCGGAGGCGCTCATCGAGCGGGCGCTCGGGCTGTGCGCGCGCGACGCGCACATGGCCGACCGCCCCCTTGCGCCCGCCGAGGTGGAGGGGGTGCGCGCCGCCGGGCCGCGCCTGCGCTCGATGCTGGCGGCGCTCGAATCGGCGACCGACGTGCGCACGATCCAGCACCTCGACCTGCACCACGGCAACGTGTTCGATGCTCCGGACGGCGTCCGCATCTTCGACTGGGGAGACGCGCGCATCGGCACGCCGCTGCTGCACGTCGTGTCGACCGTCTCGCTCACGGCCTTCGTCGCCGACGTGAACTCGCGCGACCCGCGCATCACCGAGATCGTCGACGCCTACCTGGCTGGGTGGCCCGACCTCGCCGTCGATCGCGCCACGTGGGACGTGATCCACGACCCGCGCCTCGCGGCGTTCCTCCGGTTGGACGCACTGGCCGCAGCGCTGTTCGACGGCGAGGACGAGCAACTCAGGCCCTTCGTGGACTGGACCGTGGAGCTCGTCCGTGCAGCGGCGAGCCCACGGCCCACCGGAGCCACTGGCGTGCGTCTCGCCTGACGGGCAGGCCGCATCGCAGTCAGGATGCCGGCGTGGATGCCGAGCGGACCCACCCGAGCGATGCCGCGCTGGTGATCGCGGCCGTCGGGTCGCTCCAGTTCGGCAGCGCGTTCGCGCGGACGTGGTTCGACGAGCCCGCACCACTCGGGGCTGCCGCGCTGCGACTGGCCTTCGGGGCGCTTCTGCTGCTGCTGGCGGTGCGCCCCCGCACGCAGGGATGGACGAGGCGGCGCTGGCTCGGCGCCGTGGTCCTGGGCGCGGCGCTGGGCGGCATGAACTCGTGCATCTACCTCGCGGTGTCACGGCTGGACTTCGGCATCGCGGTGACGATCGAGTTCCTCGGTCCCCTCGTGATGGCCACCGTGTCGGCGACCCGCGTCCGCGAGTACGCGTGGCTGGCGGCAGCGTTCGCGGGCGTCGTCGCCCTTGGGGTCCCCGGGGGCGCGTCCTTGGATCCCGTCGGCGTGCTGTTCGCGGTGGGGGCGGCTACCTGTTGGGCCACCTACATCGGTGCGTCGCGCCGCCTCGCTCGAGGCACGTCGCAGCTGGACGGGATCACGATCGCCGTGGCGGTCGCGGCGCTCGTGGTCGCGCCGTTCGGCGGGCGGGACGCCGTCGCTGCCATCGGGTCCGACGCCGCCGTGATCCCGGCCTTCCTCGTGATCGCCGTCGTCACGTGCGCCTTCCCCTACGCGAGCGAGTACGTCGCCTTCCGCCGTCTGCCGGTGCGGGTGTTCGGGGTGCTGTCCAGCCTCGGGCCTGCACTGGCCGCCGTGGCGGGAGTCGTCATCCTCGGCCAACGGCTGGGTATCGTCGAGTGGCTCGCCGTGCTCGTGGTGTGCGTCGCGAGCGCGGGCGCGGTGCTCGGCGCGCGCCGACCGGGGTCAGGCGAGGGCCGCGAGCACGCGCACGGCGGATGAGCCGAGGCCCCACTGCTCGGCGAGCGCCTCGAACTCGATGCGGTCCGCGTCGGTGATCGCGGTGCGCGTGCCGAAGGTGGGCAGGTCGAGGTCGCGCACCACGCGCACGACCGTCGGGGCGCGGGCGAGATAGTCGGCGGCGGCCACGATCCGAGCGCGCGCGGCGGGCCGCAACGACGAGGCGGGGTCGGCCACGGCGCGGACGATGCCGAGCAGGTCGCCGTGGTCGCGGAGCAGGCCGGCCGCGGTCTTCTCGCCGATGCCGGGCACACCCGGCAGCCCGTCGGACGGGTCACCGCGCAGCACGGCGAAGTCGGGGTACTGGTCCGCGCCGATGCCGTACTTGGCCCGCAGCCACGCATCGTCCACGTACTCGAGCTGGTTCATGCCGCGCCCGGTGTAGACCACGCGCACGCCGCGTGCGTCGTCGACCACCTGGAACAGGTCGCGGTCGCTCGTGATGACGTCGACCGGACCCTCGGCGGTGGCCGCGAGCGTGCCGATGACGTCGTCGGCCTCGTGCTGCGCCGCCCCGACGACGGGGATGCCGAGCAGCGGCAGCAGCTGCGCGATCAGGTCCACCTGGGGTGCGAGCAGGTCCGGCACCTCCTCGACGTCCGGCGTGCTCGCCACGTCGCTCGGCTCGGAGACGCGGTGGGTCTTGTAGCTGGGGATGAGGTCGACGCGCCACTGCGGTCGCCAGTCGTCGTCCCAGCACGCGACGATGGCCCCGGGGCGCAGCTCGGTGACGAGCCGCGCCACCATGTCGAGCGTCCCCTTCACCGCGTTCACCGGCGTGCCGTCCGGGGCGCGGATCGTGTCGGGCAGCGCGTGGAAGGCACGGAAGTACACGGTCGCGGTATCGAGCAGCATGAGGCGGGACGAGGTCGTCATGTGGAGCGCCTACCCGCTCGCCCGGGGGCGCGCCCTGATCCGGCATGATCCCCTCGCTCCGACCGGCCCGCGGACGGACGACCGGGAGGCCACCATGAGGACCCTGCACGTCGGATTTCGCGTCGCTGATCGCGGCCGGTCGCTGGCGTTCTACGCGGCGCTCGGCTACGAGGTGGTCGGAACCGTCCCCGACTCGCCGATCGGCTCGCTGACGATGCTCAGGCTCCCGGGCGACGAGTTCGTCACGGTCGAGCTCGTCCACGATCCGGGCGGGCCCGACGTGGAGGTGGGCACGTCCCTCACGCACCTCGCCGTCCAGGTCGACTCGATGGACGACGTGGTCGCGGCGCTGCGCAGCCACGGCATCGCCGTCGACGAGCCCGCCTCGCCCGACGGCAGCACCGACTTCCTGACCGCGAAAGTCGCCGATCCGGACGGGCGCGAGATCGAGCTGGTCCGGTGGCCCGACGGCCACGCCGCGGGGATGTCAGCCGCCGACTGGCCCGGCTGACAGGGGCGGCGGCGGGGACGTCGGCTCGCGAAGCGCGAGCTGCATCCACGCGACGTCGTGCCACGCGCCCAGCTTGTGGCCAACGGCCTCGAAGGTCGCGACGCGCCGGAACCCGCGCGATCCGAACAGCCCGACGCTGCCGGGATTCGGGAGCGTCGCGCCAGCGAAGGCCTGCACGTACCCGCCCTCGCGCAGCTCGCGAAGCAGCTCATCGAGCAGTTCGCCGCCGACCCCCGACCGGCGCGCGGACCCGTCGACGTACACCGACAGCTCCACGGACCACCGGTACGCGGCGCGCCCGTGGAACGCCCCGGCATACGCGTAGCCCACGACCGCTCCATCGCGCTCGCACACGAGCCAGCGGATCGCCCCGGTGATGCGGCGCGCCATCTCGGCGGCGTCCGGCGCGTCCTCCTCGAAGGACACGGCAGTGTCCGTCACGTACGGCGCATGGATGCGCGCGACGGCCTCGGCGTCGTCGTCAGGTCGGGCGGGACGGATCACGGCCCGAGCCTATCCGCGGATAGGGTCATGCCATGGACGAGCAGCGCACCGCCCGTGGACGAACAGTGGATGACGACGTCGTCGTGGTGACGGGGGCGTCGTCGGGGATCGGGCGGGCGGTCGCGACCGCCCTGTCGCAGGCGGGCGCCCGCGTGGTGCTCGCCGCGCGTCGCGTGGACCGGCTCGACGAGCTCGTGGCCTCGCTGCCCGGCCCGGCGCACGCGGTGGCCTGCGACGTGTCGGTCGAGACGGACGTGGCCCGGCTGGTCGCCGAGGCGATCGAGGCGTTCGGCCGCGTGGACGGCCTCGTCAACAACGCGGGGCTGGGCAGCTTCGCGCCCGTCGCCGAGACCACGCTCGACGCGTGGAACGAGATGCTCGCCGTCAACGCGACCGGCAGCTTCCTCTGCGCCCGCGCGGTGCTGCCGGGCATGTTCGAGCGCGGCGACGGCTGGGTCGTCAACGTCTGTTCCGACGTGAGCCGGCGCGTGTTCCCGGGCGGCGGTGCCTACTGCGCGTCCAAGTTCGCGCAGTACGCGCTCAGCCTCGCGCTCGGGGCGGAGTGCCGCCCGCAGGGCGTGCGGGTGGGTGCGGTGCTCCCGGGCATGGTGCAGACCGAGTTCGGCGGCGGCAAGCCCGAGGAGCGCGAAGCGTGGCTGCTGCGGCCGGAGGACGTGGCTGACGCCGTGCTGTTCCTGGCGACGCGCCCGCCACACGCCGTGGTCGACGAGCTCGTGGTGCACCCCGTCCAGCAGGAGTACTGAGTCAGGCGGCCCGCGTCGCCGGCGTCAGCAGCTGCGCCCCGAACGTGGGGTTGCGCAGGATGAGCGCCTCCGCCGTGGCCACGCCGATGCGCGTGCCGGACACCACGTCGTGCGGGAAGTGCATCTCGCCCAGTACGCGCGACCAGGAGATGCGGTCGGCGAGCATGTCGAACTCGGCGCGCCGCTCGGGCCACAGGGCGCCGAGCACCGTCGCGGCTGCGGCCGCCGTGCTGGCGTGGCCGGAGGGATGTGACTCGTAGTCCGCGTCCTCCCAGCCGCCCTTGGGCACCTTCGTGCGCGGGTCGAGCACGTAGGGCCGCGCCTCCCGTGCCAGCGGCTTGGAGCGCCAGACCACGACGTTGGACTGGGTGATCGCGTCGAGCACCAGCTGCGCGCCCTCGGCCGCGCGGCGGGCGCCTTCCACCGGGCCGCGCTGCTCGATCTCGCGGTGCTGCCACTGCGTGAGCAGGTCGCGCCACAGGTTCGGGCGCTTGATGCCCGCCTGGCCGTAGGTGCCGTACCACTCGCCCGTGGCGATCGTGGCGGCGGAAGCGTGGGTGTTGGCGTTGACGCTGCGCGCCAGCTCGGCCTGCAGCGCCTCGCCGGTCGGGGCCGCCGGGATGCCCGTGAACAGGTCCTCGAGCAGGCTGTCGAGCGGCGCGCCGGCGTGCGAGGCCGACCATGACTGCGCCTGCGCCAGCCCCTCGGCGCGGGCCGCGGCGAGCGACGCGCGCATGTCGGTGGGGATGCGGAAGGCTGGCGGGGCGGCGACGTGCTCGAGCGTGTGCATCGGCGCATCGTCCCATGCGCGCGGGACGCGGTGCGCCGGTCGGTGCCCGCGGGGCGTGGCCCGGTAGCCTGCGGCCATGGCGATCTCCTCCTACCTGCGGGACCTGCGCGCGATCGTCGGGCACCGCCTGCTGCTGACGCCCGCGGCGGTGGCCCTGGTCTTCGACGCCGAGGCGCGGCTGCTGATGGTGCGCCTCGGCGGGCATGCGGAGGAGCGCTACGGCCTGCCGGGCGGCGGGGTCGACCCGGGCGAGTCGCCGCAGGAGGCCGTGGTGCGCGAGACGCGCGAGGAGACGGGCCTCGAGGTCGCGGTCGACGGCGTGCACGCGGTGTACGGTGGCCCCGGCATGCACGTGACGTGGCCCGGCGGCGACGAGGGCGCCTACGTGATGACGGCGTTCCTGTGCCGCGTGGTCGGTGGTACGCCGCACGTGGACGGGGACGAGGTGACGGCGCAGCGCTGGGTCGCGCGCGACGAGGTCGAGGCGTTGCCGCTGCCGGAGTGGGCGCGGATCGTGGTGCCCGACGCGTTCGGCGCGGTCAAGGACCGCGTCGCCCCGCCGCAGCGGATCGAGACGAAGCGGCTGACGATCCGCACCGTCCAGCCGGCGGACGCGCCGGCCCAGTGGGCCAGCGTCGATTCCTCACGGGCGCACCTGCAGCCCTGGATGCCGTGGGTCGACGCGACGACGAGCGAGGCCGACACGCGCGAGGTGATCGCCCGCTTCGGTGCGCGCTGGGCCCGGCGCGAGGACTTCCCGCTCGGCATCTTCGAGCGCGAGGGAGGCGCCC
>JAOPYS010000133.1 GCA_025964465.1 Thermoleophilia bacterium | reverse complement strand
GTCGGGCATCGACCTCGCCTACCTGGACCCGCCCTACAACCAGCACTCCTACCGCGGCAACTACCACGTGTGGGAGACGCTCGTGCGCGGCGACGAGCCCGAGGCGTACGGCGTGGCGATGAAGCGCGTCGACTGTCGCACGGAGAAGAGCGAGTACAACTTCAAGCACCGCGCCTGGCCGGCGCTGGCCGACCTCGTCGCGCGCATCGACGCGCGCTACCTGCTGGTCTCGTTCAACGACGAGGGGTTCGTCGCACCCGCCGCGCTGCGCGAGCTGCTGGCGGAGCGCGGGGAGGTCGGCGAGGTGGTCGTCGGCCACGACCGGTACGTGGGCGCGCGCATCGGCATCCACGACCCCGCTGGCCGCAAGGTTGGGACGGTCGGCCACGTGCGCAACCGCGAGCACCTCTACCTCGTCGGTGATGGGGCCGCCGAGATCGCGGCCGCGGCTGTAACGGAGGAGTCAGGGGATCGTTCGGGTCTCGGCCCAACGCTCAAGGCGCGGCGGCGACGGCCCGACGAACCTGCATGCTCGCCTCCAGGACCCGCACCAGCCACCGTTCGCCCCGGCCCCGCCGTGCCGTGATCACCCTCGCCGCGTTGCTGCTGCTGGCGCTCGCCGCCCCGACCGCAGCCCAGGCCGCCTCGCGCACGATCGATCCAGCCGAGCTCGCACAGGTGCGGATGATCAACCGGTTCCGGGCCGCGCACCACCTCGCGCCCGTGCGCATCGACGGTCGGCTCTCCACCACCGCCGCGTGGATGGCGCGCGACATGGGCGCCAAGCACTACTTCTCCCACACCGACAGCCGCAGCCGAGATCCGTTCCAGCGCATGCGCGCCTTCGGCTACCCGAGCGCGAACACCTGGCGGGGCGAGAACATCGCCGCCGGCAACGCGGCGGTCGGCGCCACCTACCAGCAGTGGCTGACATCGCCGCCGCACAAGGCGACGTGGATGGTCGGCCGGTACCGCGCGATCGGCATCGCCCGCGTGTTCGTGCCCGGCTCGCCGTACGGCTGGTACTGGGTGACCGACTTCGGCTCGCGCTACGTCTCCGCGCCGGCCTGACGCGTCACTCGGTTGAGTACTTGGGCTGCGCCTTCGCCTCTGGGCGGATCACGGTGATGGCGCGGTTGGCGGCGATGGCCGCCTCGCCCATGCCGATCGTGATGAGCGTGATCTTGCCGTCGTAGCCCGCCACGTCGCCGGCGGCGAACACGCACGGCAGGTTGGTCTCCATCGACGCGGGGTCGACGGTGATCGCCTTCTTGGAGTGGAACTCCAGGCCCCAGTTGGCGATCGACCCGAGCGCGCTCTTGAAGCCGAGCAGCGTGATGAGCGCGTCGCACTCCACGATCTCCTCGGTGCCGTCCTCGGAGTTGGCGATCGTCACCGACTGCACGTGGTCGCTGCCGTGGATGGCGGTCACCTCGCACGGCACGCGCAGGTCGACCTTGCCCTCCTCGACGAGCGCGCGCATCTGGGTGACGGAGTGCTCGAGGGCGCGGAAGCGGTCGCGGCGATGCACGAGGGTGATCGGGTGCGCGACCACGTCCTGCAGGCCGAGCGTCCAGTCGAGCGCGGAGTCGCCGCCGCCGACGATGACGACGCGCTTGCCCGCGAACTCGGCGGTGCGCTTGACCAGGTAGTGCAGGCCGTGGTGGTTCCAGCGCTCGATGCCCTCGATGGGCAGGCGCCGTGGCTCGAACGCGCCGTGGCCCGCGGTGACGATCACGGTGCGGGTGAGGTACTCGCGCCCGCTCGCGCCGCGCAGGCGCACGAGCTGCCCGCTCGGCTCGTCGGGGGCGTCGAGGTGCTCGAGCGTCTCGCAGTCTTCTTCGAGCACCACTTCCGGGTCGAACTGGGACGCCTGCTCCACCTGCAGGCGCACGAGCTCGCTCGCCTTGATCTTGGGATGGCCGGCGACGTCGAAGATGTGCTTCTCCGGATACATGGCCATCACCTGGCCGCCCAGCTCTGGCAGCGTGTCGATGATGCGCACGCTCGCCTCGCGGTGCCCCGCGTAGTAGGCGGCGGCCAGCCCGGTGGGCCCGCCACCGATGATCGTGACGTCCGCGACGTCGCTCGGGGAGCTGCTCGAATCCATGGCGCGATCCTATGCGGGGAGCGGCCGCGCCGCTGGCCTTGTCGCCCCGGAGGTGCCGTCGTACCGTGGCGGAGGGGACAGGGGATGGCCGCATCGATGACGCGGCCCACAGCAGGGGACCGACCGCATGACGACTTCCATCGCACCGACGACCGCACCGCTCACGGCGCAGCCGGCGACGACGACCACCGCGACGCCCGCGGTCGCGCCGCCGCTGCCGGGGACGACCACCGCGCCGGCAACCTCGACGCCCGCACCGACCGCGGACGCGCTGATGGGCGCGCTCCAGAACCTGATCACCGTGCTGAACGCCCTCGTCGACGCGCTCAAGGGCGCGCAGCTGAGCGGCGGCGGCCCCGGCCAGAGCCCGACGCAGTCACCGGTCCAGGCGCCGATGAAGGTCGCAGCCGGCGGCCCGGCGCCCGCCATGGCGACCACGCCCGCTCCAACTGCCACCGGCGGCGGTCCGACCCCGACGACCGCCCCGGCCACGTCCCTGCAGCCGGTCACTGCCGGGTATCTCGGCCCGACCGTCGGCATCAGCGACACGCGTGACATCGGCGGCAGCTCCTTCGTGTTCGGGAGCGGCTCGGGCATCGGCGTACCGGACGGGCACCTGCAGTTCTTCGGCCGCTTCGGTGGGACCACCAACGGCGGTGGCCAGAACGAGGTCGTCGTCTCGGGCGCGAACGTCGACTACCACCGCGTCGTCTATCCGGATAACGGATCGATCACCCTGGGCGACGGCACGACGTTCGCCTGGGCCGCGAACATCAAGGCCGGCAACGTCTCGGGGATCCAGTACAACGAGCCCTCGTTCACAGTGACCCGGCCGGGTGCCACGCCCGTCGTGATCAACTCGTCGCTCGACCGCCTCCCGAACTACGACGACAACCTCACGAGCCCGCTCACGAGCGCCGAGACGGCCGAACTCTCCGCAGCGTTCGCCGCGCGTTTCCCAAGGGCGACCTGACCTGACGAATTGCAATGCGTCCAGCGTGCAGGCATTCGCTCAGGTACGCGGGCGCATCCACCGATCACGTCCTCACCTGAGGACACAAGGCCCACCGGTCCCCTGATCGGTCCGGCGAGCAGCCCACCCACCACCCACCCCATGCTCGTTCGGATGTACCGGCATGCCGGTCGGATCGCCAGCGTTTCCCGCGCTCGCACCGACGCCGTCCATATACGTCGAGGGCCCCGCTTCCCAGCGGGGCCCTCGCGTCTTCCGTGGTGCTGTGCCGTGCGGCCGCTGCGTCAGGCAGGGACGGGCGGCTTCGGGCGAGCGGCCACGATCGCGTCGGCGGCGGTCAGCGCCGCATCCGCGTCGATCAGGCCGTTGCCGGCGTTGTAGTCGTAGCCGGGGGTGTCGATGTCCTTCGCGCTCGTGGTGATCGCCTTGACGACCTCCTCGTGCGTGAGGTCCTTGTACTTGCTCAGCAACAGTGCCACGACGGCCGAGACCGCGGGGGTCGCCATCGAGGTGCCGCTGAACGTGGCGTAGCCACCACCGGGGACGGAGCTGGTGATCTCGTGGCCCGGGGCCGCGATGTCGGGCTTGTGGTCCGACCCGTTCGCGTCCTTGATCGGGCTCGGCCCGCGGCTGGAGAACGAGGCGACCTTGTCGGCCTTGTCCGTCGCGGCGACCGAGATGACCTCGGGGTTGGAGCCGGGCGTGCCGACCGTGCTCTTGCCCGGGCCGGCGTTGCCGGCGGCGAACACGGGCTCGATGCCGGCGGCCAGGAACGACTGCAGCAGCTTGCGGAAGGACTCGTCCTTGCCGTTGTTGCTGCCCCAGCTGTTGCTGATGATGTCCGGCGCCTTGGAGGCGTCGGGGTTCTTGCCCAGCGAGTCGGTCGGGGCGAGCATCCACTCGAGGCCCTTCATGACTCCCTGCATCGTGCCGCTGCCGGAGGCCGACAGGATCTTGGAGCTGATCAGCTTCACGCCCGGCGCGATGCCGGTGGCCACGTGGGTGTCGGTCGCGACGCCGGCGATCGTGCCGCTCACGTGCGTGCCGTGCTTGTTGTCGTCGTACGCCTGCGTCTTGCCGTTGACGGCGTCGAAGAAGTTGTAGTTGTTGTCGAACGTGCCGTCGGCCTTCGTGCCGCGGTACGCCGCCTTCAGGGCGGGATGGGTGACATCGATGCCGGTGTCCACGACGCCGACGGTGACGCCCTGGCCGGTGTAGCCCTTGGCCCACACCTTCGGAGCGTTGACGCGGTCCACGTTCCACTCGACGCCGGGCGTCGGGGCGGGCGTGTCGGCGAACGTCATGAGGACGTGCGCGCCTTCCTTGACGTCCTCGACGCCGATGAGCTTGACCTCGCGGTCACGCAGCACGCGGCCGACGCCGTTGATCGCGTTAATGGCCTTCCACGCCTCGGCGGTGTGACCTTCGGCGACGTTGTAGGTCACCGTGTTGGAGAGCGGGTTCACCTCGTAGGAGGTCAGCAGGCCCTGGGCCTTGAGCGCGTCGAGCGCCGGGGCCACGCCCTGGAGCGAGTTGCGGTTGACGCGCTGCAGCTCGTTGACGACCGCGCTCTTGCGGTCGGTGCCACGGGGCATGAGGCTGGGGCGGTCGAAGTTCGCGGCTCCGTCGAGCTGGGCGATGTAGGTGCGCTCACCAGGCTTGCTGCTGGCGTAGCCACCGACCACGAGGGCATTCGGCATGTTGGATCCGTCCTTGGTTCGTTGACCCGTCGCCCTCCATGACGACAGGTCGTGCGCCCCCTCCGGGCACACGGTTCGCGGACCCTACCAACGTCGGACGAGGTGGGTAGCACTCCCGAACCCACTGGCCCGTTTCGGGCCCTGCCGGGCCAGCTCCCTCCGCTCGGGAGGGGCCGCCACGCGAAGCGGGGCGCCCCGAAGGACGCCCCGCTGGTCTCGCGATCTGTCCGCCCGTGGGGGCGGTGGGTCCCGGTTCAGGCAGCCGGGGCCGGAGCCGGCGGCGTGCCGAACAGCTCCTGCGCCTTGGCCAGCGCCGCGACCGCGTCGATGCGGCCCCAGCCCGAGTTGGTGTCGAAGCCGGGCGCGTCGATGTCGACCGCGCTCGTGTCGAGCACCTGGCGCATCTGCTCTGCGGTCAGGGTCGGGAACTTCGACAGCACGAGCGCGATCACGCCTGCCGTGGCCGGCGTCGCCATCGAGGTGCCGCTCATCTTCACGTACGAGTTGCCGGTCTTGCCCGAGCTGATGACGTCCACGCCGGGGGCGGAGATGTCGGGCTTGGGGATCGGCACGCCGTTCGCGTCCTTGATCGGGTTCGGCCCACGGCTGGAGAACGACGCGACCTTGTCGTTCTTGTCCGTGGCGCCGACGGTGATGGACTGGGCGTAGCTGCCCGGCGCACCGATCGAACCGGCCCGCGGGCCCGAGTTGCCGGCGGCGACCACCGGGATGACGCCGGCCGCCTCGAACGCCTTCCACGCGTCCAGGTAGCTGAGCGACGTGCCGCTCGAGTTGCCCCACGAGTTGGACACGACGTCCGGCGCCTTGGTCGGGTCCGCGCCCGTGCCGTCGGACTTGGTCGGAGCGAGCATCCAGCTCAGGCCCTTGAGGATCGTGGCCGTGTCGCCCGAACCGCCGGAGTTGAACACCTTGGCGGAGATGAACTTCGCGCCGGGTGCCATGCCCGTGAGGTGGTCGGCCGTGCCGCCCACGCTCGTGCCCGCGACGTGCGAGCCGTGGTCGTGGTCGTCGTACGCCTCGGTCTTGTGGTTGATCGGGTCGTAGAAGTTGTAGTCGTGCGTGAAGGTGCCGTCCGCGTTGGTGCCGCGGTAGTGGCCCTTGAGCGCCTCGTGGGAGACGTTCGCGCCCGTGTCGACGATGCCGACGACGATGCCCTCGCCCGTCGCACCCTGGGCCCAGGCCTGCTGGACGCCCAGCTTGTCGACGTTCCACTCCACCGTCTTGTCACCCTCGGCGGGTGCGGCGACGGGGCCCTCGACGATCGTGTCGAGCTTCACCTCGCGGTTGCGCACGATGCGGCCGAGCTCGCCCAGGCCCTGCAGCGCCTGGAACGCCGCAGCGGAGCGGCTCTCGTCGACGTTGAGGATGAGCGCGCCGGTGCCGGTCGCGAAGTCGTAGCTGCGCAGCAGGCCCTCGCCCTTGAGCGCGTCGAGCTTCGGCACGAGCGTCGCCTTGACCGCGACCTCCGCGTCGAACATGGCGTCGTACGCCATCGTCTTGCGATCGGTGCGCGTGGCGGCGGCGAGCGCCGGCGCGAAGTTCGGGTTGACCTTCAGCGCGGCGACGTACGTGCGCGCCCCGGCCTCGAGGTTGATGAACGACATGTGGGGATTCCCTTCCCGTTGGTGGCGCGCCCTCCCTGGCCGCGCACGACGGGCGGAGGGTAGCAGAGTCGCACCGTCGAACGGTGCACGCCGCCACGCCGCGGGCGCGCGGCCTTCCGAGGTCTTACGTCGCGTCGCCGCGCGTGGGGGAGTGTGCCGACGGCGCCCAGCGGGGCAGGTCGAGGCGCACCGTCCGGGGTGCGCGGGTCGCGGGGAGGGACGCCTGGTTCGACACGGGCCGACCGATCGTGGGGGACGGGAACGGCGCTCGCGGCGCGGCGACGTGCGCCGGCGAGGGCATCACCGCGACCGTGGGGCGCGTGACTGTGGGAGCGGGCACCGCGGCCGCCAGGTCGGCGGCCTCGGCCTCGGGCTCGTACCACCCGAGTCGGTGCGCCACCTGCCACATGACGACTGCCACGACGACGGACACGGCGATCACGAGCGGTATCGGCGGGTGACCGTCGAACACCCGGCTCTCCCCGATCGCCAGCAGCACGCGCAGCAGGACGTACGTCGCGACGAAGGTGGCGCGGTAGCGCTCGGGCAGGATGTGGCGGATGAGCATGCGCGCATCGTCGCACGACCTCCCATGGCGCCGCCCCGACGCGCTACGCCGCGGAACGCGACGCTCCCGCCGGTTGGCCGTCCCGGGCCGGGCCGTCGCTCAGATGCCGTCGACCTGCATGAGTGAATCCACCGGGGCGAGGTCGTCGGTCAAGATCGGCACGCCCGTGCTCGAGGGCACCCCCGCGTAACGGTCGGCGATGAGCGCGCGCAGGGGGTCGTCGAGCGCCACGTCGCCTGTGCCGGACAGGTGGGCCGCCTCGAACAGCGGCCCCTCGCCACCTCGCGAGGGCAGCACGCCCCGCTTCCGCGCAGCGAACAGCTCGATGTTGGAGAAGGCGCGCAGGTCGAGCGCGCCGTCCGCGTTGGGGACGGGGTACAGCACGACGTCGTCGAAGACATCGGCCCACGTCCGGCGCATGGAGCGCAGCAGCTCCGACCGCGGGCCCTCCACCGCACCGATCAGGTTCGCCGCGGCGACCCCGCCCGGCTCGAG
>JAOPYS010000408.1 GCA_025964465.1 Thermoleophilia bacterium | reverse complement strand
GGCGGCGACCGGATCCAGCAGCCCCGTGCCCAGCTGCGCGGTCGGGTCGACGAGCGCGTTGAACGCTGCGACCACCGCGCACGCTGCGACCGTCGCGCCCAGCAGCCACCACGCCCATGCGCGCGTGGAGATCGGGGCGTCGTCGACGAGGCGTGGCATCGGCGCGACGATATCGCGTGGGCTACGATGGTCGGGTGAGTTCCCCTCGGAAACCATCTGCGCTCGATGTTCCCATGGGGCCTGAGCGTCGGCGCGCGCTCGACCTGGTGGCCGACCGCTGGACGATGTGGATCCTCCTGGCAATCCACGAGACCACCGGCGCCCGCTTCACCGACCTCGCCGGCGAGCCCGGCCTCTCACGTCGCGTCCTGACCGAGCGCCTGCGCGCCCTCGTCGACGCCGGCCTCGTCGAGACGCGCCAGTACCAGGCCCGCCCGCCCCGCAACCGCTACCTGCTCTCCGCCCGCGGGCTCCAGGTTCGCCGCCTCGCGCTCGCCGCCCTGCACGTCGCCGCCGGCGGGCTGCTGACCGACGACCCGCTCGCCGGCGCCGTCCCGCGCGGCGCGGGCGCCCCCACCGCCTCGCCCGACGCCGACGCGCACCCGGCCGACGCGCTGCTCGCGGGCGACCTCGACGCCGCCGCCCGCATCCACGCCGACACGGTCGCGCCGCTCGCGCGCTACGACGCCCAGTACCGCACCAGCCTGCTCGACACCCTCGAGACCTGGTTCGCCTGCGACGCCTCCGTCTCCGTCGCCGCGGCGCGCCTCTACGCGCACCGCCACACCGTGCGCTACCGCCTCGACCGCGTGCGCGAACTCACCGGCCTCGACGTCACCGCCACCGCCGACCGCGAGCAGCTCGCGCTCGGCCTGCGGGCCCGCCGCGTGCTCGCCGCCGCCGGCCGCCTCGACCCCGACTGACTCGCCCCACACGCCCACTCGGCGCGGGCCCGATCTTGCTCCCGTCGGCCAAAGACGACGGCCGCCCGCGCCGGTAGCGTGCGGAGGGACTGCACCCGTGCACGCACCTCCGACCCGACCGGAAAGAAGGGACATGACCGCCACCATGCCGACCACCCACGAGGCCAAGGCCTCCGTCAAGGACGTCCTCGCCGCCGCCAAGGACTCCAACGTCACATTCGTCCGCCTCTGGTTCAACGACATCCTGGGCAACGTCAAGAGCTTCGAGATCCCGGTCGGCGAGCTCGAGCACGCCCTCACCAACGGCATGGGCTTCGACGGGTCCTCGATCACCGGCTTCAACCGCATCGAGGAGTCGGACATGGTCGCCATGCCCGACCGCGACACGTTCTCCGTGATGCCGTGGGAGGTCGCCGACGGACACAAGGTCGGGCGCATGATCTGCGACGTGCTCGTCCCCGGCACGCTCGAGCCCTACGAGGGTGACCCGCGCTGGATCCTGCGCAAGGCGCTCAAGCGCGCCGCCGACCTGGGCTTCGACACCGTCAACGTCGGCCCCGAGCTGGAGTTCTTCCTCTTCGAGGACGAGACCCCGGCCCTCAAGACCCTCGACCGCGGCGGCTACTTCGACCTCACCACGCTCGACGCCAAGGGCGACGTGCGCAAGCAGGCCGTGCTCGCCCTCGAGGCGATGGGCATCGACGTGGAGTACTCCCACCACGAGGTCGCGCCGTCCCAGCACGAGATCGACATCCGCTACAACCACGCGCTGCCGATGGCCGACTCGGCCCTCACCTACCGCGTGGTCGTGAAGGAGGTCGCGTCGCGCAACGGGCTGTACGCGACCTTCATGCCCAAGCCGCTCCACGGCGAGAACGGCAGCGGCATGCACGTGCACATGTCGCTGTTCAAGGATGGCGACAACTGCTTCTACGACGCCGAGGACAAGCACCACCTCTCCGGCACGGCCAAGAGCTTCATCGCCGGCGTGCTGCGCCACGCGCGTGAGATGAGCGTCGTGCTCGCGCAGACGGTCAACTCCTACAAGCGCCTCGTGCCGGGCTTCGAGGCGCCGGTGTACGTCGCGTGGAGCCAGCGCAACCGCTCGGCCCTCATCCGCGTGCCGCACTACCACCCCGGTCAGGAGAAGGCCACGCGCTTCGAGCTGCGCTGCCCCGACCCGACCTGCAACCCGTACCTCGCCTTCGCGGTGATGATCCACGCGGGCCTCGACGGGATCGAGAAGGGCTACGACCTGGACCAGCCGATGGACCAGAACCTGTTCGACCTCACCTACGACGAGCGCAAGCGCCTCGGCATCCAGAACCTGCCCGGCTCGCTCGGCGAGGCGATCACGTTCGCGGAGGACTCGGAGTTCCTGCTCAAGGCGCTCGGCGAGCACGTGCACACGCGGCTGATCGGGCTCAAGCGCTCCGAGTGGGACGACTACCGCACGCAGGTCTCCCCGTGGGAGCTGGAGCGGTACCTCCCGGTGATGTGAGCCGCGAGTGACATTCCGGATGCGTCGAGCGGGGCTGTCCTTCAGGACGGCCCCGCTGTCGTTGACGGATCCCCATCGCGCGATCGGCGCGGTCGTCGTACGGTGGCTGGGATGCGCTGGTTGGGGCCGCGCATCGGACGCCGCCACGCCGCACCGCCGACCAGCCAGCCGGAGCAACCATGCTCCACGACGACAGGACGATCCATGTCGATTTCACTTCCGCACGCCCTCCTGCACAATCCCGTCACCGACGCCATCGGCCACGCCGCGAAGGCGGGGGCGAAGGGCGTCGCCAACCTGGTGTTGCCGGACGGCCCCGTGAAGAAGGGCGCCAACCTGCTCATCGACCACCCGGGGGCGGGGGCCGACCTCGCGAAGGACGGGCTGCGCTTCCGCCACGACCACCCCGACGCGGCGACCGCGATCACGCACATCGCAACCGGCGCGCGCGACCGTCCCGTGAAGGACACGGCGCTCGCGACGGTGGACCTCGTTCACAAGGATCCCGCTGCGGTGAAGGACGCGCTCTCCACGGCCGTCGACTTCACGGTGGACAACGACTCCGCGGTGCGCGATGCGATCCGGGCGTTCCTGCCCTGATCGCGTGGCGTCGCCCGGTATCAGCAAAGCAATGGCAGGGGAAGAATCGATCATTTGATCCATGGGGCGTGGGCCCGTACGGTTCCGGCTGCGGCCTGAGGGGCCGCCCGGCTGCACGACGCAGCCGCCACACGTTCGGAACGGAATCCACACCATGCAGATCGCCTCCACCACCGCCCCGGTCGCCGCCCCCGCCGCGCCCGCGAACGGCACGCTCCTGTTCGACGGCCAGCACCGGATCTGGGACGACGAGAACCCCGTTCGCGGCCGCTCCTACGACGTGCGCATGTACCGCGGCCACCCGGCCGGTTCGGCCACCGGGTACGGCTCGCTCGAGGCTGCCATCAAGGCCGCGAGCTTCCTGACCGGCGAGACGGACGGGCTGGGCCACACCGCCGTCGCGGCGGTCGCGGACGGCGCGCGCTACGACCTGTTCTACGTGAACGAGCGGTTCAAGTCCGGTGGCTCCTTCGCCGTCCCGGCCGAGCACGCCAATTACGAGTACCACGAGGACTGGATCGCCCACCGCGCGGTCGAGCCCTCCTACGAGCAGTCGACCCTGCGCGCCCTCGTCGACGGCCAGCACGTCCAGCGATTCCACCCCGGCGCCGTCGCGCCGGGCGTGCGCCCCTGACCCGCGGCGAGCCCCCATAGCCGTCGCAGTCCCACACCCGAACGGGGTCGCCTCTGGGCGGCCCCGTTCGCGTCGCGGGAGAGAAATCTGGCTCCACCAGCGGGTTAGTCAACGATTCGTACTACTGAAACTAGGTTGCGCTTTCGTCACGAACCTGTAGGTTCCGCCCTCGCTGGGCGATCCACGTCCGCGACCGCACCTGGAGTTCCGCCGTGTCGATTCGCTCGCTGACGCCCGTTCGATCCCTGTTCTTCCTGATGCTGGTCCTCGCTTCGGCGATGACGATGCTGGGGGCACCGGCGGCGGCGCAGGCGTCCGGCCTCTCCTGTCCCTCCGCGCAGGCGAAGTCGACCAACGAGGACGTCACGCTGGCGAACCAGCTGATCGGTTGCAGCAACACCGGTGGCGCCGACACCACCTACATCGCCGGAAACAAGGCGGCGACGAAGGGTTCGTTCACGATCAACGACGTGCCTGGGGATGCTAGCGACACGTACACCTACGTGCCGACCGCGAACGAGAACGGCACGGACTCCTTCGACTTCATCGCGCTGCAGGGTGGCAATGCCATCACGATCACCGTGACCGTGACGATTACCGCCGTGAATGATCCGACGGTGTGCGCTCCGAACCCGGATTCCTTGAACATCGCCGAGGACAGCGGCATGAGCAGCAAGCTCATCTCGTGCAGCGACGTCGACACCACGGTCGGCGACAGCGGCAACGCGCCGATCGTCTACTTCGCCGGGTCGACCTCGCCGACGCGCGGCACTCGCTCGGTCGATTCGAACGCCAAGCTCTACACCTATACCCCGGCCGCGAACCAGAACGGGACGGACACGTTCGACTTCGTCGCCACGCAGGGCGGGCAGGGCGTCGTCGTGCAGGTCGACGTCAGCATCAGCGCGCAGAACGATCCGACCGTCTGCCCGGCCTCGCTGTCAGCTGCCACGAACGAGGACACGGCCACGACCGCGCAGACGATCGGCTGCACCGACGTGGACACGACGGTCGGCGCCTTGGCCAACGGGCCCGTCACCTACGCGACGAACCCGTCCTACGCCCCCACCAAGGGTTCGGTGAGCTACGGCGCGAACTCGTACACCTACACGCCGTCACTGAACAAGAACGGCACCGACACCTTCCGCATCACCGCATCGCAGGGCGCCGGATCGACGGACGTGCCTGTGACCGTCACGATCAACCCGATCGACGACCTGACCACGTGCACCACCCCGCAGTCGCTCTCGCTGACCGAGGACGCTCCGGCGACGACCACCGCCATCGGCTGCACCGACCCGGACTCCGTCAACGGTGAGCCCGCAATCGCCTACTCCGCCGGAACTACCGCTCCGGCCAAGGGCGCGCTCTCGGTCAACCCGACGACCGGCGCGTACACGTACACGCCGAATGCCGACGCCAACGGCTCCGACATCTTCACGGTCTTCGCGACGCAGGGCGGCTCCACGTTCATTGTCACGGTGAACGTGGCGATCGCCGCCGTCAACGACGCGCCGGTCTGCACGACGCCGCCATCGACATTCACCTTCACTGAGGGCACGCCTGGGTCGCTCGCGGTGCCGGCCTGCACGGATGTCGACAGCGGGAGCCTGACGTACACGATCGTGTCGCCCGCGACAAAGGGCAACCTGACGGGCACCGCGCCGAACTTCACGTACGCGCCGACCGGTGACCTCAACGGGGCCGATACGTTCACGTACAAGGTGAACGACGGCACTGTGGATAGCAACGTCGTTACCGCGACGATCGCCATCACCGCCGTCAACGACCTGACGAACTGCACGTCGCCGATCACCGTGACCACAAGCGAGGACAACGCGGCAGGGACCGCGACGCCCGCGTGCAGTGATCCAGACACCAACAACGGCGAGGGCGTCATCACTTACGCGGTCGGTACCGCGCCGACCCATGCCGCGGCCGGCTTCTCGGTCAGCGCCTCGACCGGCAGCTTCACTTACACGCCCGCCGCCAACTACTTCGGCAATGACACCTTCACGATCGTTCCGACCCAGGGCGGCATCGCCGGGACGGCCATCGCCGTGAACGTCACAGTGACGGCGGTCAACGACCTGCCCACCTGCGCCGAGCCGCTCAACCTCTCGTCCAACGAGGACGTCACGGCGACCGCCCCCCTCGTCTGCAACGACGTCGATGGTGGTCCGCTCACGTACTCCATCCCGGTGCAGCCGAGCGGCGGCACGGTTGACGGCTCCGCCTCGGTGTCGACCGGAGGCGTCGTGACGTTCCTCCCGGTAGCGCAGGACTTCGGGACCGCCAGCTTCACCGTCAACGTGAACGACGGCTCGGGCACCACCTCGGTCCAGGTCAACGTGACCATCGCGTCCGTCAACGACACTCCGACCTGCACCCCGGCGAGTGCTCCGCTCTCGGTCAACGAGGACGATTCGGTGCTGTTCACCGCAGCGCCGTGCTCCGACGTCGAGGACGGTTCGCTCAGCGCATTCGTGGTCAGCACGCCGGCCCACGGCTCGGTGGCGCCCGCCATGCCCGGTGACTACATCTACACGCCGGCCGCCAACTACCACGGCTCTGACGCATTCACCCTGACGGTCACCGATGCCGGCGGTCTGAGCGCCTCGCATTCGTACAGCGTCACCGTCGCGTCGGTGAACGACGTGCCGGTCTGCACCACGGCGACGACGAACACCACCACCGAGGAGAACCCGGTCACGGACTCCATCAACTGCGTGGACGGAGACGCGGCGCTCGTCTACACGATCGGTGCAGTTGCGCCGTCGCACGGCACGGTGACGTTCGTGCAGGGCGCGACGCCGAGCTACACGTACACGCCGGCCCTCGACTACAACGGCACGGACGACTTCGACATCACCGCCAACGAGCAGGGCAGCGGCGAGGCGCTCCAGCGTCACGTCACGATCACCATCACCGCGGTGAACGACAACCCGGTCTGTCCCGGCGGCTCGATCACCACGAACGAGGACACGACGAGCACGAGCTTCGACCCCTCGACCTGCACGGACGTCGAGCAGGGTGCCATCGACACCCACGCGCTCGCAGTGGCGCCGCTGCACGGCTCAGTCACCCCCACGACCGTGGGCGCCGGCCAGACGCTGACGTACACGCCCGTCGCGAACTACAACGGCACCGATTCGTTCACCCTCACGACCAGCGACGGTGTCGGCGGGACGGGCACGACCCTCGTCTCGGTCACGGTGACCGCGGTGAACGACAACCCGGTCTGCACCGCCGACACGCTCACGGCCGCCGAGGACGTGGTGACCCCCTACACGCCCGTGAGCTGCTCGGACGTCGACAACGCGGTGTCCACCAACACCAGTGCGTCGGACCCGGCCCACGGTTCGGTGGCGGGCTCCGGCACGTCCTACACGTACACGTCGGACCAGGACTACAGCGGTCCCGACAGCTTCGTGATCACCACGACCGACGCCGCGGGCGGGACGGGCACGAGCACCGTGACCGTGACCGTCACCGCTGTCAACGACAGCACCGTGTGCGCGCCGCTGACGATCACGACCAACGAGGACGCCGCCTCGGCCTCCACGCCGCTGGGCTGCAGCGACGTCGATGGGCCGGTCAGCTACGGCGCCGTCACACAGGGCTCCAAGGGCACGGCGGTCGTCACGACCGGCAACGTGGTGTACACGCCGAACCCGAACGCGAACGGGCCGGACTCCTTCTCCGTGCCGGTCACGGAGGGTGGTGTCACCATTACGCGATCGGTCAGCGTCACGATCACGGCGCTGAACGATGCGCCGGTCTGCACCGCTGATACGCTGACCGCCGCCGAGGACGTCTCGACCGCCTACACGGCTGCGTCGTGCACCGACGTGGACGGCGCGGCACCGACGATCACCAGCATCACGACGCCTCCGACCCACGGCTCGCTCACCGGGAGCGCATCGCCGTACACCTACACCTCGGCCGCGAACTACCACGGGCCGGACAGCTTCGTGATCACCTACACCGATGCAGGCGGCCTCACCGCGACCAGCACGGTCACGGTCACGGTCACCGCGGTCGCCGATGACACGACCTGCACCACGCTGAACCCGACCATCGTCGAGGACGGTGCCATCACGAACGCACCGCTCGGCTGCTCCGATGTGGACGGCGCGGTGACGTACGGCGCACCAGCGGGCGCGGCCAAGGGCATCGCCGCCGTCGACAACGCGACGGGCACCTACAGCTACACGCCCAACCTCAACGCGAACGGCAGCGACAGCTTCACGGTGCCGGTCACCGAGGGCAGCGCGACGGTCACCCTGACGGTCAACGTGACGATCACGCCTGCCAACGACCCCACCACGTGCACGTCGTCCGTGACGACGACCACCAACGAGGACACGGCGACTGGCGCCCAGACGATCGTGTGTTCGGACCCCGACGTGGCCACCGACGGCGCTGCCATCAGCTACGCCACCGGCACCACGGTTCCGGCCCACGGCTCGGTGACGTACACGGCGACGAGCTACAACTACACGCCGAACCCGAATTACAACGGCCCGGACACGTTCACGATCGTCGCGACCCAGGGCGGTGTCGCGGCAACCCCGATCACCGTCAACGTCACCGTTGCTCCGATCAATGACGCGACGGTCTGCACGAGCCCGCAGTCGATCACGGTCGATGAGGACTCGGCGGGCGTCGCCAGGACGATCGGCTGCTCCGACGTTGACGGCGCCGTGACCTACACGGTCGCGACGTCGCCCTCCGGCGGCGGCACGGTCACGGTCAACAGCGGCGCGGGCACCTACACGTACACGCCCGGCGCGAACCTGAACGGCAGCGACACGTTCCAGCTGCGGGCCACCCAGGGCGGCGTCGACACGCTGGTCACGGTCAACGTGACCGTCACGTCGATCAACGATGCCCCGGTCTGCGCACCGGCGTCGATCACGACGACCGAGGACACGGCCAGCGCCGCGTTCGATCCGGCAGCGTGCTCCGACGGTGACGGTGGCACGCTCGACGCGCACACCGTGGTGCTCCAGCCCCTCAAGGGCACGGTGACCCCGGCCTCGACCACGACCGGTGGGTCGTTCGTCTACACGCCGAACGCCAACACCAACGGCACCGACACGTTCACGCTCGGCGTGACCGATGGCGGCGGCCTCTCGGCGACGAGCCTGGTGACGGTCAACGTCACCGCGGTCGACGATGCACCGGCGTGCGGTGCGGCGTTGTCGCTGGTGGTCGCGGAGGACGCGAACGGCTCGGTCGGCATCGACTGCACGGACGTCGACAGTCCGCTGGTCTACACGGTCTCGTCGCCTGCCGCGCACGGCACGGCATCGGTGACGGGCGCGACGGCGAGCTACGCTCCCGCTGCGAACGCCAACGGCGCCGACGCCTTCACGGTGACGGCGACCAGCAACGGCCTCACGGCCACCCGCACGGTGAACGTGGCGGTCACCGCCGTGGACGACGCGACCAGCTGCGTGTCGCCGCTGGCATTGAACACCACGCAGGGAGCTGCGGTCTCCGGCACGATCAGCTGCACGGACGTCGACGGCGACATCGCCTACTCGATCCGCACGCGCCCGGCGCTGGGCACGGCGACGCTGTCGGGCTCGACCGTGACCTACGCCCCCAACGCGACCACCCGCTCGAACGACCCGTTCACGGTCAACGCCACGCAGGGCGGGGTCACGACCTCGGTCGGCGTCAACGTCACCGTGACCCCGGTCAACACCGGCGGCTCGGGCAACGATCGCCTGTTCGGTGACGCGCTCGCCAACATCCTCACGGGTGGAGCCGGCAACGACAGCATCGCCGGCGGCGGCGGCAACGACACGATCAACGGCGGGACCGGCAACGATGCGCTCGACGGTGGCACGGGCAACGACCGACTCATCGGTGGCGTCGGCAACGATCGCCTCCTCGGCGGCGCCGGCAACGATCGTCTCCAGGGCGGCGCGGGCAACGACGTGCTCAGTGGCGGTGCCGGCAACGACGTCATCACGGCCGCCGACGGTGCTCGCACCGAGCGCGACGTGGTCGTCTGCGGTGCAGGAACCGACACGGTCTCCGCCAACGCGACCGACCGCGTGGCCACCGACTGCGAGCACGTGATCCGCAAGGCTTAGTCGCCGACGGCTCAGCAGGATCACACGGATGGGGGCTGCCTCTCGGGGCAGCCCTCGTTCGTTGCGGCGCATCGCTAGGATCACGTCCGACATCCCCTCGTCCGGAGCTCCGACATGACCCAGACACACGCAGACGACGTCCTCATCAAGCTGGGTGAGGGCTGGGCGATCTCGCCGCACATCGATGCGCTGGGTGACGGGATGTTCCGGCGGGTGCGGCCGCAGCTGAACGTCACGGCGTTCGGGATCAACGTGAAGGTGATGGAGCCGGACTCGGTCTCCAAGCACCACCTGCACCACCAGCAGCAGGAAGTGATCTTCGTCCACGAGGGCGAGATCCGCGTCTCGTTCAATGACGGCTCGACGCACACGGTCGGCGCTGGCGGCCTCGTCGTGATCGATGCGGGGCTGGGTCACGCCGTGCGCGTCACGTCCGACGACCCCGCCGTGCTGCTCATGATGGGTGGCAAGGACGGCGTCGTCGAGGGCGACGCCGAGATGCTCGAGGAGCTGCCCGCGTGACCATTGCCTCACCCCCAGCCAACTGGCCACTCGTCGCCGCCCGCGAACGCCTCGCCGTCGTCGCCGCCCGCGCCGCCGATGTTGCGATGTCACCCACGGTGACGGTTGCGCAGGTCGAGCGCATCACGCAGCCCATGTCCGGCATTGGCGTGCTCATCGACGCCGCGCGGACAGAGGCCGAGCGTGCCCGGCTTCCGGAATCTGATCCTGATGCCTTCGCCCGGGTCGACGCCTGCCGAGCCGCCACCACGCAGGCGCTCAACCAGCTCGGCCTCGCGCTGAGCTCCGCGAACTTCGGCAAGGGTCGCCAGGCCGCGCGCGAGGTCGCCAGCTTCGCGACCCACATCGCGCCGGCGCTCGACGCTGCACTCGCGCGCTGTACCGCCTGACCGAACGGTTTGGGTTACGAACAGTAGTGGCCGCTCCGGTGAAGGTTCGCTACCCTTTCTGGATGCTTGCCTCGATTCGCGCGTCCGTCGACCGCTCCGCCGCCCTGATCCTCACGCTCGCCCTCTGCCTCGCGAGCTGTCTGGCGCCCACCCTCGCCGCGGCCGCCGGCGGCGATCTGGACCCGACCTTCGGCGCCGGCGGCTACTCACTCGACCAGACTGCCGGCGCACCGAACGGGTCCCCCAGCGGTGGTCTGGTCCGGAGCAACGGTTACCTCGTCGCAGCGGGCGTGACGCATGGTGCTGCGCCGAGTGATGCGCGACTCGAGGTGCTGGCCACTCCCGAGACCACCGGCGCGTCTCGAACACGCCTGCTGCTCGACGCTGCGACCGACCTCGGTCTCGGCGCCGGGTGGTCGTTCGCTGACAACGGGAGCGCCATCACTGCCGGGTCCCACCTGCTCGTCGCAGCAACGGTGAGCAACGGCAGCGACACCAAGCTCTTCGTCGGCGCGTTCCAGGTCGCCAGTGGAACTCCCGCCCTCGACACGACGTTCTCGACGAACGGCTGGGCGCTGGACGACCTGACGGGCTTCGAGCCTGGCGCCGTGATTACCGACCTTGCGACGCACGCCAGCGACATGCTCGGCACCGATTCCATCTGGGTTGCTGGAGCAGCGGTGCCGACCGGTGGTGACCGCGACGTGCTCGTGCTGCACCTCGACGCCGGCGGCGCGCTGACACCGAGCTTCGACGCCGACGGGGTCCTGGCGCGGGAGTTCGCCGGCGCGACCGATACCGCGGTCGGCCTGCACGCCCAGTCCGACAGGGTCACGGTCGGGGTCACCGGCGGCAACCACATCGGGCTGCTGCGGGTCGACGAGACAGGCGCCTCCGTTGCCGGCTTCGGGGCCACGGGGTTCGTGGACTCCGGCATTGGCGGTCTCGCCGAGGCCATGCGCCCGATCTACAGCACGTCCGTGAGCGATGCGGTGAGCGGGTATCTCGTGGTCGGCGACATCGGGACCTTCCCGACGAACACGCGCGGGATCATCCGGCTCGGATTTGACGGAACTCCCGATCCCCTGTTCTCAGGGGATGGCGTCGTGACCTTCCCGGGCCTGACCAGCACGGTCCTGCTCGACGTCGCGACCGACGCGATGGGCCGGGTCTTCGCGGCAGGGTGGGCGAATGGCTCGCCGGACCAGTCCCCGGTGTTCGTCGGCACCACGTCGAACGGGGTGCCCCTGGAGGACTTCGGGGTCGGCGGGGTCGCTCGCCCCGCGCGTCCGGGCGGCGTCGAATCCCTCGCGGCGACCAGCCTCGTGATCGGCGCCGACGGTCGACCGACGGCAGCCGGATTCTTCAACCCGACCGGGACCTTCGATGAGCGTGTCGCCCTGACCCGCGTGCTGGCACCGGGGGCGTCCTCCGGCGGTGGCGGCGGATCCACCCTGCCGCCCCCAGCGCCGCCCGCGCCCGCTCCCGATGCGGACGGCGATGGCGTGCGTGACTCCGCAGACAACTGCCCCGCCACGGCCAACCCGACCCAGCTCGATACGGATCAGGATGGCGAGGGCGACGCCTGCGACAAGACCCCCACCGACAAGGTCACGATCGGGACGGTCACACCGATCGCGGCGACGCAGGTCGATGCACGGATGCCCTCCCTCATTCCCCGCGAGACCGGATCCGGGAAGGCACGCAAGGTCACCTTCCACGACATCCAGGCGGCGCGGAAGCAGATCGAGGCGCTCGGGCTCAACGTCAAGCTCGTGACCGTTCCCAAGCCCGCCGCGTCGGCGACGACCGCAGTGCAGCGCACGCGCCTGGATGCCGCAGGCCGCGGGGGCGAGATCCTGGCGCAGTCGCCCAAGACCGGCGCGGTGCTGAGCAGCACGCTCGCAACGTCGCAGACGATCACCCTCCAGTACTTCGACCCCGCAGTCGACCGCGCGTACAAGACCAAGCTCGCCGCCCAGATCGCGAAGGAGCAGGCGGCGGCGCGCAAGGCGCAGGAGAAGGCGCACAGCTGCAAGCTGCTGTACGCGCCCAAGGACGACGTGAAGCGCCTGCTCCTCGCCAAGCCGCTCGCAGAGGCAGTCAAGGTCCTCAAGTCCTACGGGTGCGGCTACGAGGCGTCGTTCCGCTTCATCACGGGCGAGTTCGACGGGTACGTCTATGGCGTGTCTGCCGTCGAGTCGCGGAACCTGATCGACCTCTCCGTCGTTCTCCCGAAGCGGCCGGACTTCTTCCTGACGTGGCGCGAGGACCCCCGCTACCTCACGAACGCCGACGTGCTCTCGGTGTCCGAGCGCCCCACCGGTGAATGGGTGTTGCCACGAACCACCCTGAGCACCGTGAAGATGACGGTCCAGGTGAACGAGGTCACTACCGGCCGCTTCGTGTCGGGCGCGCCCATCGAGATCTACGACCAGGCGGCCGGCCGGCTCGTGTTCCACGGCACGACGAACTCGCAGGGCGAGATCGCACTCGAATTCCCGCCCGGCACGCTCAAGACGGTCTCGACCCTCATCTTCACGGTGCGCGTCGCGGGGCGGAACGGACGTGCGGCCGAGGCATCACGTCCCATCCGCGTCGTCGAGCTCGGGCAGCAGGTCACGACCACCTGTGGCCGGCATCTCACGCTCACGAAGAGCTCGGCGGGGGGCGTCTACCGCGGCGTTCCGAGCGAGCTCACACGCTGCAAGGGGCTCGCGCTCATGCCCGGCAACGCCGGCACCGGCGTCGGCCCGACCACTCGGCGCGTCGCAACCATCACGAGCAGCACGGTGATCACGTCGACCAACACGTCGAAGGGTGACAGCTACCTCGTCGGCAGCCACAACGCCATGCGCATCGACGGTGCGAACACCATCGTCGCGGCTGGACCGGGCATCATCGCGGCGGGCGGCGGTGCCGCAGCCACGTCCCGCTCCGGTCGCGGCTTCAAGGCGGAGCAGCCCGCCGGCCTCGAGTGGCTCGGGTCATTGACGAACTTCTTCGGGGGTATCGTCAACTCGCTCACGCGGTCCTTCAACAGCAATGTGGGCACGGTCCGGCCGATGCTCAAGGACCCGGCACCCCTCACGCAGACGTCCAGCACGCTGAGCCGAGCGGGCGCGCCCGCCTCGACCGGCCCGCTGTCGGCGGGGGCCGTGGGTGTGGTCGCTGCCGGCGGCGGCAACGTCGTCGCGGCAGGCGGTGGCAACGTGGTCGCTGCCGGCGGCGGCAACGTCATCGCTGCCGGGGGCCTGAACCTGATCTCCGACAACGGGCTCGGCGTCATCGCCGCGGGCGGCGGAAACGTGGTCGCTGCAGGTGGACTCAACCTGACGCCGGTCTACGGTGGCGCGGGCGTCGTGGCGGCCGGCGGACTGAACTAGTCGCGGGAGAACCCGGGGTTGTCAGGCGCCGGCGTCGGCTGCGAGGTCGTCCAGCCGGACGATCTGGTCGCCGCGCTGTGCGGCGTAGAGCTCCGCGAGTGACATCGGGCCGATGACATCGTGTTCGACACCGTGCGCGTCGAGCCAGGCGCGGGCGGCGTCGGGCTCGAACTCGTCGAACTCGATCCGCGCCCACGAGCGGCCCGGGCGCTGGATGGCGGGGTGCAGGTTGCCGAGGTCCTCGTTGGTGGTCACCAGCACGCTGATGTTGGCGCCCTGTCCGAGCATGCCGTCGGAGATGTTGAGCAGGCGGCTCAGCGCCTGCCCCGCGTCGGCGCGCGCGCTGGTCGTGACGAGCTCGCCCGCGTCCTCCAGCACGAGCAGCTTCGCGCGCGAGGACGCGGACTCGCGCCGGCTCCGCGCGTAGAACGCGTCGTCACCGGACCCGACCTCGTCGCCGTATCCGTGCGCCGCCGCCTGCGCCATCATCGCCGCGTCGAGGTGCTCGGTGTGCGGGTCCTGGAACGAGAACAGCACGTCCATCAGGTACGACGCCTGGTCGCCCAGGAAGACCTCCGGGTCGACGATGA
>JAOPYS010000390.1 GCA_025964465.1 Thermoleophilia bacterium | reverse complement strand
GCGTTGGAATCACGGAGGTGGAGGCGGCGGGAATCGAACCCGCGTCCACGGCCGGCTTGGTATGAGCGTCTACGAGCGTAGCCTGTAATTTGAGCTCGAACCACGTCCGCTCCACAGGCAAGCTGGCGTGATCCACTCCCCTCCTGGAAGTCCCGTCACCGCCGAGAGGTGTTGCGGTGACAGCAAGCCCGTAGTAAATCCCTGGTCTCCGCCACGGGCCCGACGGGGACGAGGGTCCTTGCTACCTAATTACGAGAATCAGGCAGCAAGAGCGAGGGAACCCTCGCTGACGTTCATGCTGTTATTGGCATGTGTGTTGTGCCGGACTGATTAACGAGGCCAACCGGCATCCTCGACTCGCAACACATCCGCGCGATCGACCCTGTCGAAGCCAGGTCGCCCCCGTGATGTTCACCGCCCCAGTGTAGCGCGCCCGGCACGCGATGCGGGCGCCACCTCGTTGCTCGCGCGTGCGCGCGCACGCGTGAGGAGCGCCGACCCCGGGCGGCCAACCCGTGGCCTACTTGAACCCTTTTCCGTGCACCTCGCGATACCCCGGTGAGATTGCGCATCACCCCCAGCGGTGCGCTGCACATCAGAGGACAAGGACCGGGCATGAGCATTTCATCGATCGCCACCAGCATGATCTCCAAGGCCGAGAAGATCACAAAGGTCGACGTCAACAGCGACGGCCAGGTGGCCGGCGTTCCGTTCAGCACCGGTGGCACCGCGGCCGGCGGCTACATGGTGCAGGGTGGCGGCGCCCCGGGTGAACCGGGCGGTTCGTTGGTGAAGAAGATGCTCGTCGGCGGCGTCGTCGGCGCGGGCGTCGGGTTCGGCGCATCGTTCCTGCCGATCGCCTTCATCACGAACCTCGGGCCGGGCGGCTGGATGGCCAAGGGCATCATGGCGGCGGCTGGCGCGGCGCTCGGTGTCGGTGCGGCGGTCGTCATGCACCTGGTCGGCAAGCGCAAGCAGAACCTCGCGATGCAGGCCCAGGCCCAGGCGGCGCAGCAGAACGCCATGGTCCCGACGCCGATGCCGGCGGGCGGAGCCACGCTCCGGGCCGGCGCCAAGGGTGCGGCAGCCAAGACGCTGCAGAGCAACCTGCACACGCTCGGGCTCTACAAGGGCAAGCTGAACGGCACGTTCGACTCGGCCACCTCGGATGCGGTGCGCAAGTACGAAGTGATGAAGGGCGTCATGCCCACCGGCAAGGGCTCGCCCGACGTGCGCGCCGCGGTGGCGCAGGACGCGGCGCTCGCCAAGCAGTACGCCTAGTCACACAGAGGCTCTCCGGGCCGGCCCTCGCTCACGCGGGGGTCGGCCCGATGCGTTGTCAGGCCCCGAACTCTTGCGCCCAGTACGAGCGGCCGTTGGCGGCGGTGACGTACCCGACGCCCATCTGCCGGAAGTTCGGATCGAGGATGTTGCGCCGGTGCTCGGGGCTGGCCATCCACTCGCGCACGACCTGCTCGGGTGACGTCTGGCCGGTGGCGACGTTCTCGCCCCACGCCTTGCTGAAGCCCTCGGCGCGGATGCGCTCGCCCGGGTCCCCGTCACCGATGTTGTCGTGCGCCATCTTGCCCACGGTCGACATCTGCCCCGCGTGCTTCTCCGCGGCCGTGTCGAGCGTCGAGTTGTAGGTCACCGCACCCAGGCCCGCCTTCGCACGCTCTGCGTTGATGAGCGAGAGCACCTGCGCCTCGAAGGCATCGTCCTCGCCGTTGGCGCTGGTCGCCTTCACGATCGCCTTGGCGACCGGTGCGACGTACTGCGCCTTCGTGGCGGCCTTGCCCTGCACGCCGAGCACGCCGTGGCCTGCGCCCATCATGTCGCAGCCGGCCATGCCGCCACCGCCCGGGGTGGACATGTTCATCTTGGAGACGATGTCGGCGAGCACCTTCACGGACGCCGCGAGCGCCGCGACGGCCGAGGCCAGGTCGTTGCCACCGCCGAGCGCGGCTGCGCCGTCAGCGGCAGGGCCACCGCCCTTGGCGCCGGCCACGTCGGTCGTGACGGCCTTCTGTGGCGGACCACCACCGGATGCGCCGGCGACGAGCCCGCCTGGCGGCATTCCCCCTGTTGCGCTCATTCCGCACATGCTGCGTGTCCCCTCGCTGCCTGGCCCGACCCGGCATCCATGCCGAGCGTCGGAGACAGATGTCTCCGCCTCCAGTGAACACCGGTCTCCTCCGCGGCGCAACGGGGACCCGTCCCCCGCTCCGGGTCGCTCCTCGAGGGCCGACCAAATGTAGGCACGCCGACAGACGCGATCCGGTCCCCGTCGTGTCATGGGTCTCGAAGCCGACGCCAGTTCGGCCGTGTCCGGGGGGACAGCACCATGGGACTCATCGACGGGATCAAGCACGCAGCATCGAGTGTCACGCACGCCGTGACGCACTCGGTGGACGCAGTCGTCGACGCCGGCTCCAGCGCCGCGCACCACGTCGCCGACGCGACCAGCCACGCCGCCAACGCCGTGGGTCACGGCATCAAGGCCGCTGCGGACGGGGCCGCGCACGTGGCGGGCAAGGTCAAGGACGCCGCGGTGCACGCGGCCAGGTCGGGCGCGCAGTTCGTCGACAAGCACTCGCACGACATCGCTGCCGGGCTGGGCGCCGCAGCCCTCGTCACGAGCTTCATCCCCGGGGTCAACGCGATCTCGCCCTTCCTCGCCCTCGGCGCGGCGGGCCTGTCGGCGTACAACACCGGCAAGGACATCAAGGAGGGCAAGGGCGCCTTCCAGACCGCGTTCGACGCCGTCGGCATCCTGCCGGGCGTGGGCGCCGGAGCGAAGCTCGCGAAGGTCGCCGGTCGCGCCGGCGAGATCCTTCCGGCCGCAGGGCGCCTCATCACCGCCGGGCGCGTCGGATACACGGCAGGCACCAAGCTCGAGCACGCCATCGCCGGTTGATCCGCGGGCCCCTCCTGCTCGCTGGGGGCGGGAGGGGCCTCCGGTCAGCGCCTCAGTCGCGCTGCTTCATGTCACGGTCGAGCTGGCGCTTCATGTCACGCTCCGCCATCGCCTGGCGCTTGTCGCCCTTGTCCTTGCCGCGCGCGACCCCGATCGACAGCTTCGCCCTGCCCTCGCGGAAGTAGAGGGAGAGCGGGATGATCGTGTTGCCCTTGCGCGTGACGTGCACGTGCAGGCCCTCGATCTCGCGGCGATGCAGCAGCAGCTTGCGGGTGCGGTCGGGCTCGTGGTTGAAGACGTTGCCCTGCTCGTAGGTGGCGACGTTCATCCCCATCACCCAGGCCTCGCCGCGCTCGACGCGGACGTACGCCTCGCGGATCGCGGCCTTGCCAGCGCGCATCGACTTGACCTCGGTGCCGGTCCGGACGAGCCCCGCCTCGAGCGTCTCGAGGATGTGGAAGTCGTAGCGCGCCTTCGGGTTCTCGGCCACGACCTTGCGGCCGTCGTCCCCCGGTTTCTTTCGCTTCACCGCCATCAGGTCGAGCAGCGTATCAGCGGCGCCGCCGCACGGGCGGACGCTGGCGCGTGACGGTGGCGCGCTCGGGCGGCAGCCGGCGCAGGTCGACCTTGCCGCTCGAGCGGTCGACCCGGTCGACGTACACGTCGATGGCGTCACCGAGGCGGAACCGGTGCCCGGATCGCGTGCCGACCATCGCGAGGCCGAGGTCGTCCAGCTCGTAGCGCTCGTCGGGTGAGAGCGTCCGGGCGGGGACGAACCCCTCGAACACCGAGCCGAAGCGCACGAACATCCCCGCGCCGATCAGGCCGTTGACCTCGCCGCGCCAGCGGCCGTGCGTGTCGTCGCCCATGCCGCCCTCGGCGGTGCCGTGCATCCGGGCGTGCAGCAGGTAGGCGAGCGTGATGCGGCGGGCGCGGCGCTCGAGCACCTGCAGCTCACGCTCGACCTCGCTGACGTGCTCGGCCACGTGCGGCAGGTCGTCGATCGCGGGCTCCTCGTCGGCCAGGCCGAGCAGGCGCAGCAGGGAGCGGTGGTTGACGAGATCCGGGTAGCGACGGATGGGCGACGTGAAGTGTGCGTAGTGCTCGGTGGCGAGCCCCGAGTGCGGCCCGGTGCGCGCGCGGTACTCGGCGCGCATGAGCGCACGCAGCACGCGCGGCGCGAAGGTCACGAGCCCGCGTCGCGAGGTCTCGGCGTAGCGCTGGGCGCGCTCGGCCGCGGCGGAGGCGAGCCGCGCTGCCTCCCGCCCGCCGAACGACGTGGGCAGCGGCGGCGTGGGCACGCCCAGCTCCTCGAACGTCTTGAACAGCGCCTCGATGGAACCGGGCTCGGGGTGATCGTGGACGCGCCACATCCCGGGTACCTTCGCCTGCGCGAGGCGGAGACCGACAGCGTCGTTGGCGACGAGCATGCACTCCTCGACCAGCCGGTGCGAGCGGGTCTCGGCCGCCAGCTTGGCGCCGATCACCGTGTCCTCCCCCAGCTCGATCTCGGTGTCGGGCAGCGCCATGTCGAGCGCACCGCGCGCCATGCGCTGGTCACGCAGCCGCTGCGTGAGGCGATCCATGTCGTGCAACAGTCCGCCGACCACGGGGTCGACCTGCGCGTCGCCTCCGAGCACCGAGTCGACCTGGTCGTAGCTGAGCCGCCGCGCGCTGCGGATGAGCGTCCGCGCGAACCGCGTGCGGACGATGGCGCCGTCCTCGGCGATGTCCGCGCACACGCTCACGCAGCCACGGTCCACGCCGGGGCGCAGGCTGCACAGGTCGCTGGAGAGCGCGAAGGGCAGCATCGGTGCGACCGTGCCGGGCACGTACGCGCTCATCGCGCGGTCCTGCGCCTCGAGGTCGATCGCCGAGCCGGTCGGCACGTACGCGGACACGTCGGCGATGTGCACCCACAGGCGCCAGGCGTGGTCGCCCTCCTCCCCCGCGGGCTCGATCCCGATCGCGTCGTCGTGGTCCTTCGCGGTCGGCGGGTCGATCGTCACGACCAGGTCGCCGCGACGGTCCTCACGCGTATCGGCGAAGGGGATGTCGTGCGGCAACTCGTCGAGCTGCGCGGCCACGGCTCGCGACGGTGCGCCGAACTCGCGACCCGGTGCGGGGGTCGGCCCGAGCAGCCCCTCCTCCGCCAGCAGCCCGCGCATCGCGGCGTGGATGGAGTCGACGGAGCCGAGCACCTCGACGACCCGCCCGGCGCCCCGGGAGTTCTGGACGAGCGCGAGCTTGCCGACGTCGGCGTGATGCCGCTTGGCGTCGCCCAGCGCGATGGTCGCGCCGGGCTCGAACCACGGATGCGCGGCGACGTAGCGCCCGTGCTTGACGAGCTCACAACAGGTGATGCCGTATCCCACGCCGCCACACTAACCGGGCGGCCTGCGCGCATCGGCGCCACTCGTCACCCATGGCGCTGGCGCGGGGGCAGCGCGTCAGGTCTTGAGGTACTTGCGCATCGAGGTGGCGGAGCCGAACATGCCGAGCGCGATGCCGAGGCCGAGGAGGCCGACCGCGATCCACGCGAGGGGCACGTCGCCGCTCTGCGCGCCGAGGCCCTCGGAATCGATGAGGCTGCCGAATGCGTTGCCGAGCAGCTTCACCGAGCCGAACACCGAGAGCATCGCGAGCACCGAGGCGAACACGCCGCAGAGGAAGCCCTCGATCATGAACGGCATCCGCACGAAGCTGTTGGACGCACCGACGAGCTTCATGACCTCGATCTCGCGCCGCCGGCTGTAGATGGACAGGCGGATCGTGTTGGCCACCAGGATGGTCGCGGCGATGAGGATGCCGATGCCGATGGCGAAGAACACCGCGGTGCCGACCTGGATGTAGTCGATCGCCTTGCGGGCCTTCTCGCCGCCGGTGCCGACGTCACTGACACCGGGCTGGCCCTCCACCGTCTTGGCGACGGCATCCATGCGGGACGGCTGCACGAGCGTCGCATCGAGCGACCTCGGGAAGGGGTTGCCTGGCAGGTTCTCGAGCACGCCGGGCGATTCCTTGAACAGGGTGCGGGCCCGCTTGAGCGCAGCTTCCTTCGTGATGATCTGCACGTTCTTGACGTCCGGGTTGCGCTGCAGCGTGGTGTTCAGCGCGTTCACCTCGTCGTCGGTCGCGGCGTCGGTGAGGAACACGTGCACGATGCCGGCCTGCTGCTGGATGCGCTCACCCTCGGAGCGCGCCTTGAGGAAGCCGACCGCCGTGATGCCGACGATGAGCAGCGCCACGAGCATGGCGATCACCGCGGCGAACGACGTCGCCTTGTTGGTCGAGAGCGAGCGCATCGCCTCGGAGAAGTAGAAACCCATTCGTGCGCGCATGATCAGCGACCCTCCGGTCCGTCGAACGTGCCGCCGGGTCCTGCGGGCGGCATCTGGGGCAGCTGCCCGGGCTTCACCGCAGGGAAGACGCCGGTGGTGCCGGGCACGTGTCCGCCGACCGCCGGGAACTGGCCCGTGTTGCCGAGACCCATCTCCTGGGCCACGGTGTCCTCGTAGCCGCCACGCGCCTGGTCGCGGATGACGCGGCCACCCTCGAGCTGGATGACGCGCTTGCGCAGCCGGTCGACGATGCCCGTGTCGTGCGTCGCGACGACGACGGTGGTGCCGCCCTCGCGGTTGATCCGCAGGAGCAGGTCCATGATGCCCAGCGACGTCTCGGGGTCGAGGTTGCCGGTCGGCTCGTCCGCGATCAGCAGCGGCGGCTTGTTGATGAAGGCGCGCGCGATCGAGACACGCTGCTGCTCGCCACCGGAGAGTTCGTCCGGGTAGCGGTCGACCTTCTCCGACAGCCCGACGAGGTGGATGATCTGCGGCACGCGGCGGCGGATGTCGGTGCGCGAGGCGCCCGTCACCTGCATCGCGTAGGCGATGTTCTCGAACACCGTGCGGTTCGGCAGGAGCTTGAAGTCCTGGAAGACGCAGCCGATGTTGCGGCGCAGCAGCGGCACCTTGGAGCGCTTGAGCGTGGCCAGCGAGCGGCCGCCGACCATGATCTTGCCGCTGTCCGGGTCGAGCTCCTTGAGCATCAGCCGGATGAACGTCGACTTGCCGGAACCGGAGTGGCCGACGACGAAGACGAACTCGCCCTTGTCGATGCGCAGGGAGACGTCCTCCATGCCGACGGACGTGTGATCGCTCTCCTCGTAGCGCTTGACGACGCGCTCGAAGACGATCATGGCGCTGCCGGGCGGCTTGAGGCCGACCTGGTGCATCGCCTGTGTTCCGGGGTCGGCTGCGGCGATGCGCATCGAGCCGGTATCGGACGGCCTGTGGGTGTCGCTCATGACTGGCATGGTCGCAGATCATGCGGAACCCGCAGCCGTGACGCGAGAGGAAAGGCCACCCTCTGGTCGCCACGGGACGCCGCGGTGTCCCCCGCCGGCCACCGCCCGTCGGCCTCGCCCGCCGGGACGAACGTGACGAGTCGTACCGCGACGGTACGTATCGTCAGGACTTGGTGGCGGGGCGGCGCAGGAAGCGGCGCACGCGGCTGGTCGGGCGGTCGCGATCGAAGAGCACGACGTCGACGAGCGCGCCGAGCAGGACGATCATCCCGGCGTACTGCAGGTAGAGCAGGAAGACGACGATGCCCGCGACGGAGCCCCAGGTGGCCGACATGCTGCCGACGCCCCCGACGTACCACGAGAACAACGCGGAGAACCCGACCCACCCGAAGGTGGCGAAGAGCGTGCCCGGAGTGAGGATGCCCCCGGTCTGCCGCGCCGCGGGGGCGAACCGGTAGGCACTCGCGATGCCGAGCCACGCCAGCGCGAGCAGCGCGGGCCAGCGCACCCACGCCCAGACGGTCTCGGCCGTGTCGCCGAGGCCGACCACCGCGAACACCCGGCTCGCCGCATCGCCGCCGACGACCATCACCAGCAGCGTCGCGGTGAGGATGAGGATGGCGCCGATGGCGAGCCCGAAGGACACGAGGTACTTCCTGACGAACGGCCGCGTCTCGTCCGCGCCGTGCACGACGTTGAGCGCCTCCATCACCCGTCGCATCGCGCCGCTCGCGCCCCACAGCGCGACGAGCGCGCTGACGATGGCCCCGACGCCGAAGGCCCCCGAGGAGTCGGTGGTGGCGACCGAGAGCAGCTGCGTCTTGATGAGTGACACCGCGTCCGCGGGCAGCACCGGACCGAGCTGGTCCATGGCCTTGGCGACCAGGTCGGTCGCGTTGAAGATGCCCAGCAACGAGACCAGGAGGGCGAGCATCGGGACGATGGCGAAGATCGCCCCGTACGCGAGCCCGGCCGCGAAGGCGGACATGTGCACGGCACCCATCCGCCCGAACAGGTCCTTGAGGAACCCGACCGACGCGACCTTGCGGATCTCGCCGACCCGCGGCGATCCAGCGGCCGTCGTCATCAGAATGCGTTGACGATCAGCTGGACGGCGACCGCGATGATGATGACGTAGACCGTCAGGCCGATCACGCCGAGCGTGCCGTACAGCACCGCCTTCTTCTTCGCGGGCGCGACCACCCGGTGGTCGAGCTCGACCTTGGCCCGCTGCACCGTCGCGGTCTTGACGGCGGAGCTGCCGGCGGCGAGCACCGAGGCGGTGCCGGTCGCGGCGGCCGAGCCGCCCTGCACGACCTTGGTGACGCCGGCGTCGATCGCCTCGCTGCCGGCCTTGATCGCGCCGGTCATCCGCGAATCCTTGACCGCCTTGTCGGGCTCGAGGGTGTCGTCCTCGCGCGCGATCAGGTGCGCCACCACGACCACCACCGCGCTGGTGAGGGCGATGACGACCGCCACGGGAGCCCAGGTCTTCATGCGCTCCGCGCGGGTGGGCTGGCGGTGCCACGGCGGCATGGAGCGCCAGTCGAACCCATCGGGGAGGCGGTCCCGGGTGTCGCGCGCGAGGCGCCTCGTGTTGTCGGCCAGCTGCGAGACGTCCTCGCGGAGGCCCTTGCCGAAGCCGAGCTTGTCGCGCTCCGCCTCCTGCTTGGCCGACCACGCCTTGGTGACCTGACGCGCGATGTCGAGCGCGCCCAGGGCGAACATCGCCTTCGTCTTGGTACTCGCGGCCATCGGTGCCTCACTCGTCGCCCTGTGCGGCCCGTGGTCGGGCCTGCGTGCATGGTACGGGGCGTTTGTGCCCACGCCAACACGTCACAATCAGGGAACCTGCGCGGTCCTGCCCTAATCGCTTCACTTCTCGAACGCCCGCCCGGCGATGCGGTCACCGCGGCCCGGCGTTCACCCTGATCGCGTCCGCTCGACGGCCACGTTCGCGGCCCGGTGCGGCACCCGGCGCGGCGACGACACGCTCGACGCCCGCCGGGCTGGGAGGGTGCGCCGGATGGCGCGCCACGGACGGGTGCGCACGGGATCGACACCAGGGACGGAACCTCCATGACCATGCTCGCCACCGCCGCCGCGCCGCCGACCGCACTGCTCGTGAAGCTCGCGGCCCGCCCCGACTTCACCA
>JAOPYS010000364.1 GCA_025964465.1 Thermoleophilia bacterium | reverse complement strand
GAACTGGCGCAGGCCCTTCACCTCGCGTGGCGGGCGCGCCGCGGACGGCTCCGTGGCGGCCACCGTGGGCGCGGGCGGCGCGGTGGGGGTCTCGGCGGTGGGGGTCTCGGTGGTGGCCATGGCGCGGCTCCCTCGGCTGGTTACTCCACCGTAAGTTACCACGACGTAGGGAGGGTCGGGCGAGGTCGGCCCGGCAGGGCCACCACAACCTAGGTACTTCTACCGAACCGGGATCCGAACCCCCGTGGGATGGTGATGGAGCAGGCAGCGAGGAACACCAGCCGCCCGGCTCTCGACCGTTCGCCGACGGTCATCCGGGATCACACGGAAGGGGTCCCGAGCGCGCCCGTCGGACCGCCAGTCCGATGCGGCTGCCGCCCGGCGGAGGTCGTCTCCGCTGCCCGCACGAGAGGACCGGCCACGGCCGCGAGGGGGACGCCGCCCCGAGCAGCCGTCAGGCCGGAGGGGGAGTGCCCTCGAGGTCGAGCGCCTCGCGCAGCTGCGCGACGGTCGCCTCGCGGGTCGCGACCACGTCGTGGGCATGGATGCTCTCGTGGTTGACCTGCCGCACGGCCAGCCGGGCCTGCGGCGGGAGGTTCGCCAGCACGGGGGACGTCACCGCGTCGCGCAGCAGCGCACGCACGCAGTCCTCCACGAAGCGCGGGTCGGCATGCGCCGCCTCGACGACCGCCAGCTCGTCGTCGCGCTTGAGCAGCTCGTGCACCTGCGCGCTCATCGAACCGCGCACCAGGTCCGCGAGGTCGACCGGGTCCGCCAGTGACGTGACCGCCGCGTCGCCCGGCACCGTCACGCGCAGCTCACCGGTGCTGCGCTGGTTGTGGGTGGCGGCCGGCAGCGCCTCGAGCACCGCGGCGACCGTCGCTTCGTCGAGGTCCATGTCCGCGCTCGCCAGGCGCGCCAGCGCCGCATCGCGCACCAGCCCCTGGGCGCACGGGCACGCGGTCATGCCCATGGCGCGCACGGCGAGGGTCACCTCGGTGCGCGGTTCGTCGCCACGACGGTCGACCTCCACGGTGGCCCACGCCTCGAACGGGTCGACGGTGCGCCGACTGCTCGCGGGCGCCACGCGTGGCCAGGCGATCGTGGCGCGCACGGTCGCGCGCCCCCGGTCGGCGCCCTGCAGCTCCGCCGCGCGCGACGCCAGGACGGTCGCCAGCAGCTCGAGGCTCGGCACGTCGCGGCCGTCGTCGCCGACGAGCGCCAGCGCGTGGTCGATCGCCTCGTGGAACCGCGACATGTGCGCGCCACGGTCCGCCGCGGACAGCGACGTCGCCACGTCGAACGTGGCGGTCGTCGGCACGTGTGCGGAGCCGAGCACGATGCCGCGCACGACGCCGACCACGCCGACCTCGTCCAGCCCGAGGGCGATCGAGGGGCGCGTGGCCTGGAGGTCGGTGGTGGTGGAGAGCAGGGTCACGGTCAGGAGGAATTTCGGTGGTGGAACGGTCGGCGTCGGCATCGTCGATGCGCGCGCTCCGGAGGTGTCGGGCAGCGTCGCCCCGGGTAGCCCTCGGTGCGCGACTGCCGTCCGTCCGCGCATTCTCGCACGACCACCGCAAGGAGCACGCCGCATGACCGTCGCGCCGGCCACCGATACGCAGGAGCTGCTGCGCATGGCGATCGGCCCCGCCTGCCACGAGCTGCGCAGCCCGCTGGCGGTGGTGTACGGGTTCGCGCGCATGCTGGAGGGTTCCAACAACATCGACGAGGCCGCCACGGCCAAGTACGTGGGGCAGATCGTGCGCAGCGCCGAGCGCCTTGACCACATGCTCGACGACCTCTCCAAGATCGGGCGCATCGCGGCGTCGCGCCTGCACCCGCAGACCGAGCACGTGCCGCTGCGCTCCATCGTCGACGACCTGTGCGCGACGAGCACGAACGAGGGCCGGCTCTCCGTCGACCCGGGGGCGGACGTGTCGGTGCGCGCCGATCCGGCGTGGCTCACCGAGGCGCTGCAGGCGACGGTCGACGGGCTCTGCTTCGAGGAGGGGATCGACGTGCGCATCACGTGGCGCCACCTCCCGCACGAGGTGCAGCTGCACGTCGTGCCCAACTCGAGCTTCCCCATGATCGACGTGGAGCCCGAGAAGTCGGGGCTCGGCGTCTCGCTGGCACGCATGCGCATCGTTGCGATGGGCGGCAGTTTCGAAGGATCCGGCGACCGGATCGTCGTCACCCTTCCCCGCGCCTGAGCAGCCATTTCTCTCAGCACCCGGCGCGCTCGCGCCGATGGGATGGGCGCCCATGCCCGTCCCGTTCCCGCCCCTGCGATTCCTCCGCGCGTCCGCCGCGCTCGCGTGCGTGCTCGCGACCGCCTGCGCGCTGGGCGCTCCCGGGTCGAGCGAGGGCGCGAGCAGCTCGGTGAACGTGCTGCTGGACGTCATGAGCTCGACCACGCTGGGCGCCGGCGGCTGCGCGTCGGGGAGCGCCGCGACGGCCTTCGGGTCGGTGCTGCCGGGGACGTTCGCGACCACGCCGGGTACCTGCGCGGTGCTGTTCGGCTCCTCCAACGACACCTCGGCGCTGCGCCTCACCCAGACGGACGGCGTCGGCACGGGCATGTTCCGGATGACGGACGGCACCACGCGCGACACCGGGTTCGGTCCGGCGGGCATCCGCACCTCGTCGATCAGCGCCGGCTCCGACCAGACGATCGCCGGCGCCGTGCAGCGCGACGGCATGATCCTCACCATCGGTGCGGCGAACCTGGGGGCCAGCAACGTCTACGTGGCGCGCACCCGGGCGGACGGCACCTTCGACCCGGCCTTCAACGGCGGCTCGCCCCGGATCATCGACCTGGGCTCGTCCAACGACTTCGGGATGGACGTGGCCGTGGCCCGGGACGGGACCATCGCCATCGGCGGCTACTACGGCACCGGCGCCGCGCAGAACGGCTGGGTCTCCAAGCTGACCGCGACCGGCGCCGACGACCCGGCCTTCGGTGGCGTGAAGACGATCGACTTCGCGGGGCAGCAGGACACGATCGAGGCGCTCGAGCTGGACTCGCAGGGACGCATCGTGCTGGCCGGCGGGGCGAGCGTCGCAGGCGTCTCCACGTTCGGCGTGGCGCGGTACCTGCCGAACGGTACGCCGGACACCTCCTTCAACGGCTCCGGCAAGCGGACGATCGCCTTCGGTGGCTACGCCTTCGCGGCGGACGTCGCGATCCGGCCCAACGACGGCATCGCCATGTCCGGGGCGACCGACAGCGCCTTCGGGCTGGTGGTGCTCGATTCGACGGGGGCCGACGACCCGACGTTCGTGGGGACGGCGACGGGACGGCAGAAGGTGGCGGTCAGCGGCGACACGGACCTCGCGCAGGGCCTGGCGGTCCAGCCGGACGGCAAGATCGTGCTGGCCGGCAGTTCCCAGCTGGGCACGAACGAGCGCGTCGGCGTGGTGCGCATCAACGCCACCGGTGGCGTCGACACCACTTTCGGCGGCGGGGCGCAGCGCCTCTCCTTCTCCAGCGGCAACGAATATGCGGAGGGCGTGCTGGTGCAGCCGGACGGGCGCGTCGTGCTCTCCGGGGGTGCCAACTCCTACACCGACACCGGGGTGCTGCGCCTGACCTCCGCGGGTGCGCTGGACCCGGACTTCGACACCGACGGCCGGATGGCCGTCAACGCGGGCGCGAACGACGGCGTGGGGCGCCCGCTGCTCGGCCCCGACGGGCGCCTCGTGCTCGTGGGCAGCGACAGCGAACCGGTAGTGATCGTCCTGCTGGGCACGCAGTACGCCGACTATGCGGGCACCTGGGCCGCGGCCGGCTCGCGCTTCGGCGCCTGCCTCGAGACGCTCTCCGCCGGCGTGCCGACGTGGTCGGTGGCGGGTGCGGGCAACTGCACGACGGCCGTCACCGCCAACTGGAAGGGCATCGCCACCTCCTCGGCCGGACCGAGCGCCCTCGTGGCGAGCACGACCTCCGGCACCGCCACCGCGTCGCTGCGGTTCGGCGCGCAGGTCGCCCTCGCCCAGACGCGCGGCTCGTACGTCGCGCCCCTCGAGTTCGAGGTCCTCGCGCCCGGCTGATCCCGACTTCGTCACGGGATCGTCACGAAGTCGTGCGCCTTTTGTCACAGAGCGCGCATCTTCCGTACCGATGGACGGGGGATGCTCCCCTGTACGCGCATGGTCACCACGCCCCCGACATCGCCGCCGCCTCCGGGCGCCCCCGTCGACGCGGCCCGTTCCGCGCGCGAGCGCGGGTCGAGCATGGTGGAGTACGTGGGCCTGGGCGCCGTCGCGACCATGCTCGTGTCGGGCATCGCGACGGCGATCGACTCGACGGCCGGCGACCGTCTGGGGGCGGCCATCGTCCGGCGCCTCATCGACGCGATCTCGGGGTCCGGCTGATCACGGAAAGCACGGCTGGATGCGGCCTGCGCCGGTTGGCCACGGGGTGGGCCGCGCCGGTGGCCCACGCCGCCCAGTTACAGCGAGCGACCCGGGAGGGGATACACCGTTGCATCCTCCACTTTCCCGGAGGAACGTCACAACAGCCCCCGTGCTGCGACGTTCCCATCCGGAGCGGGTATAGGATGCGGTGCGATCCGGCATGACGCCCGATCCTCGCCCCGTTCGTCACGCGCTTCTGCGGTGTCGGAGCAGGCTGGCTCGCATCCCCCCTGTCAGGAAGACGCTCCATCCATGCCAAGGAGGCATCAGCTTGCTCACCGTCAGTGACATCGTCGTACCCGACGTTGCAGAGCTCAAGAAGCTCGCCGATCGAGGCCATGAAAACGGCTACCTGACCATGCAGGAGATCGCCCAGGAGCTCTACGAGCAGGACATCGCCGAAGAGCACGTCAAGGACTTCTACACCTACCTGGTCGAGCACGACATCGAGCTCATCGATGCCGGCGACGCTCGCTCGGACGGTGCCTTCGGCGCCGAGGACAAGGAGAAGGAGAAGCCGGCCCCCGCGCCGGCCCCGGCTCCCGCCCTCGACCTCACGGTCGACCCCTCCCTGGACAGCCTGCGCCTCTACCTGCGTGAGATCGGCAAGGTGCCGCTGCTCACCGCCGAGGAGGAGGTCTCCCTCGCCAAGCGCATCGAGCGCGGCGACATGGCCGCCAAGACGCAGATGATCGAGGCCAACCTGCGCCTCGTCGTCTCCATCGCCAAGGGCTACCTCGGACGTGGGCTGTCGTTCCTGGACCTCATCCAGGAAGGGTCGCTCGGCCTGATCCGCGCCGTCGAGAAGTTCGACTACCGCAAGGGCTACAAGTTCTCCACGTACGCCACGTGGTGGATCCGCCAGGCCGTGACCCGCGCCATCGCGGACAAGGCCCGCACGATCCGCATCCCCGTGCACATGGTCGAGAAGCTCAACAAGGTCGTGCACATCGAGCGTCAGCTCGTGCAGCGCCTCGGTCGCGAGCCAGTCGCGGAGGAGATCGCCAAGGAGCTCGACATGCAGCCGGACGAGGTCCGCGAGATCCTGCGCATGGCGCAGCTCCCGGTCAGCCTCGAGAAGCCGATCGGGGAAGAGGAAGAGTCCGAACTGGGCGATTTCGTGAAGGACGAGACCGTCATCTCCCCCTTCGAGCAGGCCCAGCTGCGACTGCGCAAGAGTGACATCGACCGCGCGCTCGGTGCGCTTCCGGAGCGCGAGCGTCGCGTGATGGAGCTGCGCTTCGGGCTCAAGGGCGAGCATCCCCGCACGCTCGAGGAGGTCGGACGCGAGTTCGGCGTCACGCGCGAGCGCATCCGCCAGATCGAGAACAACACGCTCAAGAAGCTCGAGAGCCTCCCGGAGGCGCAGCCGCTGCGCGATTCCGACGGCTGAGTAGCAGGACCGACTGACAGGTTGGAATGGCGAGGGCGTCCTTCGGGGCGCCCTCGCCGTCTTCCGTGTCAGACGTTGGGGACGGCCGTGAGCACGAGCGTGGTCGTGTAGCGACCAGGGTCGGTGAGGGCGCCCGGGTTGGCGCGCACCGCGAGCTGCACCTGTTGCGCGGCCGGGTCGAACGCCGCGCGGGTGTGCAGCATGAGCGGCGTGGAGCGGCTGCCCCAGCCCCAGTTGAGCGCGCCGAGGTTCGACGTGTCGGTGCCCGCCCCCCAGCGCGTCGTGTCCTTGCCGCCGGTCGCCGACAGCACCGAGACGCCGAAGAACCCGGCAGTGCCAGCCGGCCACGACGTCGGCGTGCCGGCCGTGCCACGCCCGGGGATGGTGTGGTTGGCGAGGGCGATGCCATCCGACATGCCCCACGTGTCACTGGGGCCGCTGACGTACATCGTGTAGCCGTGGGCGTTCGTGGTCGTCGCCTGGAAGGTGGCGGTGCCCACGGCGTCGACGCCCGCCAATGCGCCCGGCCCACCGAGCGAGACGGTCGGTCCGCTCGTGACCGACGCCGTCATCGTCTGTGCGGTGTCGAACCAGTCGTAGTCGGACCAGTTCGACCAGACCGACCCCGCCTGCGTGCGGACCCGCTCGCGCATCCAGTACCGCGCGCCGTCCATGTTGAGGGATCCAGCCGGGCCGGCGTACTGGAAACCGGAGCGCACGCCGGCGGCGCACGGCGGGGCCGTGCCGGGTGCGACGCTTCCGCAGAACCCGAGGGGGACGCCGGTGGAGTCGGCCGGATCGGCGTCCCACACCACGTCCGCGTGCCGACGGCCCGTGCGGTAGAACCCGTTGATCTCGTCGGGCGAGTACGCGACGCTTGAGATGCGCCAGTCGTCCATCGAGCCGCCGATCTTGTAGCCGATCGTCGTGGACCAGGTGCCGACGTCGACCGTCGACCCGCCGTTGGCGTCCGTGCCGCGAAGCCGTCCGTCGACGTAGAGGGCGATGCGCCCCTCGTGCTGCACGAGTCCGACGTGGTGCCACGTGCCGTCCGCGACCTCGCTCTGGGGGATCGACACGATCGACGAGTTCCCGCCGCTCGTGGTCAGCTCGCCGACGAACTCAGAGGTCCCCCGTTCGAAACCGAGGCGGTAGTTGATGAGGCTGCCCGTGCCGTTGCCCTTGTAGATGAGGTCGGGCGCCGGATCGGCCGTGGCGAGCGTCGTGTTGACCCAACCGTCGATCGTGAAGTCGCCCGTCAGGTCGAGGTCGCCCGCGTCGAAGCCGCCATGGGTCCCGCTGATGACGGCGGCGTTGGCGAATCGTCCCGCGGTCGCCGAGCTGTAGACGGCCGGCGAGTTGGGGACGAGCGGCGCCTGGACCCCGGCGGAATCCGCGAGGGTGCCGTCGAACCGCCACAGCGCCAGCTGGTTCGACAGCGGGCTCGACACGATCTCCACATCGCCCCGGTCCACGGCGGAGGTCATCCGGTTGTACATCGCCATCGAGAACGTGGGCGACGTCACCTGGCGGTTGTGGTAGGCGCCCTCGACCATCAGCCCGTTCGGTGCGCGATTGGCCGATCCCGCGCAGGGCGACGCGAAGGTGACGTTGGTGTTCGTCGTGACGCTGCGGCTGCTGTTGGCCGTGACTGGGATGTTGACGCGCATGTAGCTGAGGTCCACGTACTGCATCGTGAAGTCGGCAGCGGTCGGCACGACGATGTCGTACACCGCCGAGCTCGGCCCGGCCGCGATGAAGGCGGGTGAGGTGCAGCTCGTGCCGCGAAGCGTCAGCTGGTCGTCGACGAACAGGGTCTTGCCGTTCTCGAAGGTCATCTGTTTCTCGCCCGCGTCGACGGTCACGCGGCTCAGGTGGAGGTTGTTGGCGTAGTGCAGTTCCGCGCGGAACTCGCGCGATTCCATACGCACCTCCCCGAGGTTCGCCCAGAACGATCCGTTCAGGTACATGTCGTTGTGCGAGATGAGTGGCTCGGTCGATGAGGCGCGGATCCAGCCACGGATGTTCGCGATCAACGTGCCCTTCGACTCGAGCCGTGTGTCGTAGGACTCGAGGTCGAGCAGGACGTTGTCCCCTGCGCTGCCAACGCCGAGATCCACGGAGGTGCCGGCGGTGATGCGGGAGCGACCGTCCCATGCGTTGTGCACCAGGACCCGCACGACGCTGCTCGCCGTCGTGGTCATCAGCGTGCCGGCGTAGTCGTAGCGTCGCAGTGCCACGTCGCCGGAGGCGGTGCCCACGCGCACCCCCGCACGCAACGTGCCATCGCCCTCGGTCGCCAGTGCCCGCGCGGATTCATCGGTGCCTGCGCCGTTGTCGTACGACATCACCCCGGTCGTGCCCCATGACGTGTCGAGTGCGCCGTCCGGGTCGAAGCGCCGCATGACGGCGGTGCCGCCGCTCGCGGTGTCGCGCCCGGCGACGATGACCCCACCCTCCGCGGCGCCGGCCGCTGCGATGGCGTACACGTCGTCGTCTCCGGTCCCCGCGAACGAAGCCACACCCGCCACGCCGTAGCTGAGGTCCGGCGCGCCGGTGAGGTCGAAGCTGCGAACCCGTCCATCGTCGTTCGTCGCAGGGCCGGTAGTGCCGGCGATGACCAACGAATCGTCGTCCGTCGTGGTGCACCCTGCTGGTGCGTCCTCCGTGCCGCCCGGATTCCAGGTCCACGCGCTGCCGGCGCCTATCCCGTTGAACGTGGTCCACGACGAGGTGCCATCGTCGTAACGTTTCGCCGCCCAGTCACGCGACCCCGCGGCGCCCACGGTGCCGACCACGTAGACGTTGTCTCCGGCGCGACACATGCCGGTCACGTTGGCCGCGACGCCGCCATTCGTGAAGGCGGGGTGCGCCGTCGTCGCACCGGCCCGCGACCACTCGCGCAGCTGCCACGCCGGCGTCGCGCCGCCCGTGCCGGCCACGAGGATCTCCGTCCCGTCGTATGAGACCGCACGGGCTTCATCGGTTCCGCCGGGGTTCCAGGTGTCCACCCCATCGCCGCTGAACGCGTTGACGGGCCTGCCGTCCGCGTCGTACATGCGCAGCATCCAGTCGCCGGCCGATGCCCCCACGACCATGAGCTCGTCGCTCCCCAAGGGGCCGGAGGAGGCGACGGCCGCGGCCCAGGGGATGTCGGCGCCGGCGGTGCCGAACACCAGCACCGCGTTGCCGTCGTTGTCCACGGCGTTGGCGTCGCCGTCGTCCCAGTCCGAGTCGATCGTGCCGTCCGTGTCGTAGCGAATGATCCCCCAGTCCCCGCCGTTCTGGGAGAGCTGGACGACGGCATAGGTGCTCGCGGAGTTGTTCGCCATCGCGACGATGTTCTCGGTCGCCCCGTAGTCGACCGGAGTGGACATCCCGGTCGCGCCGCCTCCATATGCCGTCGGGATGTACCCCCCGTTGCGCACGTCGATCGACCGGAAGTTCCAATCGGGGGATCGGGATATCCCCCCCGGACCGAGGCCTTGGTCCGGACCGATGTCCGCGCGTCCCCCAGTGGTCGCGACCATGAGGGTCGCTCCCGGCAGGTCGACGGGACCATCGCCGCTGAACTGCCAGTCGACGGTGATGGTGAAGGTCGACGAGCCCGTCCAGGACGCGCCGTTGCCGAACAACCCCGTCCATGAGTCGAGCCACACGGAGCCGGCGTTGACGGTGACGCCCCACGGATCCGAGGTGACCGGGCTCTTGATGCCGAACTCCTCCCGCACCGTCAGCGTCTGGGCGGCGGCGTATCCGATCTCGCCGATCGAACTGTCGCTGCCGTTGACGACGACGCTGCCGACCGTCATCGGCTCGATCGCGAAGCGGCCGTCCTGTCCGGAGTACTCCCAGTTGGTCTCGTGCGCCGGAGTGTCGATCACCGCCCCGCCTGGCTCGATGCACACCGGACGGGCGATCCCAGGCCCCTTGTCGCACGCCTGTGTCCCGTTTCCCGACACGATCGTGGTGCCGTCACCCTGGTCGTCGGGAGCGAAGGTTCCGCCGGGCTCCACGTGCAGGCTGGCGCCGATGAACGAGAAGGTGTTCGAGAGGCTGAACGTGACTCCGCTGTCGATGTGCAGTTCCAGGCCGGCGGCTGTGACGTCGCCGGTTCCATCGACCGGCACCTGGGGGTCGTTGGGGGCGTCCCAGCTCTGCACGAGCGTTTCGGTCAGCGTCGGCGAGGCCTGCTCCGAGCGGATCCAGACGCGGTCCTGTGTCGGGGTGAGGCCGGCGATGTTGGCGGAGGTGGAGGCGGCGGTGGTGTAGAGCACACCGGCTGAGCTGGTCGTGTCGAACCAGATCGCGATGGGCGCCCCGACCGAGGGGACGGTCACGCCGGAGAACGTGAAGGCGCCGGTCGTCCGGTTGCACGAGGTCGGCGGCTGGGCGACGCCGTTGACGGCGAGGCCGACGTTGTTGGTCGCGGTGGAGCAGCCCTGCCACGACGTCCCCAGCTCGTCCTTCATCGCGGTGCCGGAGATCGTCACCGCCCCGGCTGCGGCGGGAAGCAGCAGCACGCCGAGCACGACCACGAGCAGGTAGGCGAGGCGGGTGGGCAGGGCGGGCAGCACGCTCATCCATCGGCTCGAGGGGGGCATTGCATGATGACGGCGTCCGAACGTTCGCCCGCCTGATCTCCGGCACAGTCACGTGCCCGTGAGGGCGGGGTCGCAGGCCGTCGACGATGTGGGGGCGAGGTGACCGGAGTACCGACGCGATACCATCGCGTGCATGCCGACCGAACCGACCGAGAACGATCCGAGGTACGGGCACCGCGTGGACGACGACCGCGATTTCGACATCGGGTTCGCCGATGTCGTGCTCGGGGTGCTGACCCTGCCCCTGCTGTTCTGGTTCCTGATGTACGTCGTCACTGGCGGGGAGCGGTTCGTGGCCACCCCGCAGGCCCGGATGCGCGTGTACGCGTGGTTGCTCGCCATCGAGGTCGTGCTCGGCGGGGCCATCGTCGCGTGGCTGGTGCTGCGGTGAGCGAGGCGGACCGCCGCTCGATGCGCCGGGTGCTGGCCGCCTTCGCGGTGGTGGTCGTGCTGCTGCCCGTCGCGGCGCTCGGCGGCGCGTGGACCCTCGTACTCGTGCCGCTCGTGCTCTCGTCCGCCGTGGCCCTGCGCGAGGCGTTGCGGCTCAGGCGGTCGGCGCGGCTGCGGTCTCGGGACGGGGCAGCACCCGGGCGGTGACGCCCTCGACGGAGACGATCGTCACGCGGGCGCCGGCCGGCACCACCGTGGCGGGCCCGTCCTCGGGCGTGCGTGCCGTCCAGTACTCCGTGCCGACCCGCACCTGCCCCGTGTTGGCGTCGTTGTCGATGCCGATCGTCACGATGCCGCCCTTGCCGACCATGCGGTCGACGTTGGTGGGCACGTCCGGCGATTCGAGGCGCCGCTTGAGCACCGGCCGCGTCAGCGCCAGGAGCACCACGCCCGCGGCGATGAACGCCGTGAGCTGCCACACCAGCCCGCCGTCCAGCGCGGCGACGATGGCCGCTGCCACGGCGCCGAGCGAGAAGTAGAGCGCGACGAAGGCCATGGTCGCGATCTCGAGCACGGCGAACCCGGCCGCGATGATGATCCACAGGATGAGGTACGAGTCGATGTCCATCGGTGCTCCGCTGCCCGTCGCCTAGTTCTTGCCGGCGAGGTCCTCGCCGGTCTGGAAGCCGCTGCCCATCGCCGCGACCGCACCCATGATGCCCTGCGTGTCGCCCGGCACGAGCATGAGCTTGGTCGACTGGCCGTCCGCCACCTTCGGCAGCGTGGTCGTGAGGTACTGGTAGGCGAGCAGGTCAGGCGAGGGGTTGCCCTTGTGGATGGCGTCGAAGACGAGCTGGATCGCCTGCGCCTCGCCGTCCGCGCGCAGCACCTGCGACTGCTTGTCGCCCTGCGCCGTGAGGATGTTGGACTGCTGCTCGGCCTCGGCCCGGAGGATCGCCGCCTGCTTCTCCCCCTCGGCGGTGAGGATCTGGCTCTGCTTGAAGCCCTCGGCGGTGAGGATCGCGGCGCGCTTGTCCCGCTCCGCGCGCATCTGCTTCTCCATCGCCTCCTGGATGCTGACGGGCGGGTCGATGGACTTGACCTCGATGCGGCTGACGCGGATGCCCCACGCCTCCGTGGCCTCGTCGAGCACGATGCGCAGGTCGGCGTTGATCTTGTCGCGCGAGGTGAGCGCCTCGTCGATCGTCAGCGAGCCGGTGACGTTGCGCAGCGTGGTGATCGTGAGCTGCTCGACGGCCGCGATCAGCTGCGCCACCTGGTAGGTCGCGCGCACGGGGTCGGTGACGGTGTAGTAGAGCACCGTGTCCACGGAGATCGTCGCGTTGTCGCGCGTGATGACGGGCTGGGGCGGGAAGGCCACGACCTGCTCGCGCATGTCGATGGTCGCCTTGACCGAGTCGAGGAACGGCACCAGCAGGTGCAGGCCCGGGTCCAGGGTCTTGGAGTACTTGCCGAGGCGCTCGACGACCTGCACCTGCGCCTGGCTCACCACGCGGACGCAGCGGAGGATCGCGATGCCGATGATGACCGCGATGACGATCGCGACGATCAGGCCCACGCCGGAGCCGCTCGAATCACCCTCGGCTGCGACCAGCGCAGCGACATTCCATCCACCCGACACGACGACTCCCTCGACATTCGCTGACCCGGCGCTCCTGCCCGGAGGGTGGTGAACCGAACCGCGTTCGGAACGCCGGGGTCAGGCCGGGTTCGGGGCGAGCAGCGAGGCGCCGCGCTGCGCCTGCGCGACCGAGTCGACCGGGATCTCGACGGTGTCGACGCGGCGGCCCTGGTCGTCGATCGCGCGCACCACGAGCGTGTGCTTGCCCACGGAGAACTCGAGGTGGTTGTACACGGCAGCCCGGAAGGCGAGGTGCGCCGCCATCTTGCCCATGAAGGGGTAGACGCGCTGGCCGCCACCGCCGGTGAGCAGGTGGTACACGCCGCCCTGCGGCTTCGCGCGCATGTAGTTGTGCTCGTGGCCCGCGACCACGAGCTGCACGCCGTACTTCTCGAGCAGCGGCTGCACCGAGGTGCGGATGTCGTCGAACTGCTTCAGCGACGTGCCGTACATCGGGTAGTGCAGGTAGACGACCTTCCAGCGCGACTTCGAGTGCTTGAGCGACTCCTCGAGCCACTTCCGCTGGGCGCTGCCGGCGCGCAGGTCCTGGTCGGAGTCGAGCGCGAAGAACTGGGCGTCCTGCTCCGTGAAGGTGTAGTAGGCGAGGCCTTGCAGGTGCGGGAAGTGCGCGAAGTAGGGGCGCAGGTCGTCGCGGTACATGTCGTGGTTGCCGAGCGACGGCATGAACGGCACGGAGCGCGCGAGCTTCCCCATCGAGGGCTCCCAGTTCTTCTGGTAGTCCTGCCAGCGGCCCGAGGGGTAGACGTTGTCGCCCGCGGTGATGACCAGGCGCGGGTGGGAGGCCTCGATGTTCTTGACCACGTTCTGCAGGTGCGTGGTGCCGGCGCCGTAGTCGCCGATCGCGGCGAAGTGCCACGAGCCCGGCTCGTCGACGACGTCCGGGGGCGGTGGGGCCTGCGTGCCGCCACCGACGAGCGGCGCGATGAGGCCCATCGCGGCGGCGGCGATGTCCTGCAGCCACGGCGCTGCCTCGAGCTTCTCGAGGAACTCGTGGGTGAGCTCGTTCATGGCGAAGGAGCGGGTCGGCTCGTAGGGCTCCCACGAGGTGCCGCTGGCCACCCCGAGCGGTCGCGGCGGGTGTTCGCGGTCGCCGCCCTCGGCGTGCCGGTCGCCGTTCTCGCCGCCGCCGCCCAGCACGGCGGGCAGCTGCACCGTCGCGCCGCGCCGGCGGCGCTGGTCCTCCGCGAGTGCCGCGGTGGTGGTCCCCCGTGTCGATTCGGCGCGCATCCACGCAGTCTCCGGCACGCGGGCGCCCGCCCGGGGGGTCCTCGGCGGCGCGGGGCCGCAGGGGGCCGGGCACGTGTCCGCGAGGGATCCCGGGATTCGCGACTCGGCACTACAGGAACCGTTCTATCCGTCCGATGCTCCCACCGCACCGGCGCGCACCCGATGTGCTCGTCCGCCCACCCCGCCCGCATGAACCTTCGCACCCACCTGAGAGTCAGCACCGTCCCCTTCCTCATCGTGACGGTCAGCGTCATCGCGCTGATCGCCGTGCTGTGGGTGCCGTCGGTGAAACCCCTGCTCAAGGCGCAGATCCCGATGCTGCCCATGCTCGTGATGGGGACGTCGATGCTGCTCACGTTCGCCTTCTCCGCGTGGTACGTGCTCTCGTACGCGCAGGTGCGCCGCAACGTGCTGACGGTGCGCTCGATCACGAGCAAGCACCGGGTGGACCTGAAGCGCCTCGACGTGGCCGAGGTCATCCCAAAGGCGCGCAGCGGGTCGGGGCGCAAGAAGTTCGAGCTCATCCTCCGGCTCGAGGACGAGCAGGGGCGCCAGGTCTTCCTGCCCCTCAACAACTGGCGCGACGAGGACCTGCTCATGGCGCGCGTGCTGCGCGCGACCGTGGACCGCAAGGTGCGGATCGAGGGCGACCCGATGCTGGTGCGCCGGTTCAGCGGGCTGCTCGACACGTACAAGTCGTGGGATCGGCAGCAGGCCGCGGCGTGACCGACGCGCGGCTCGTCCTGCGCGACAGCGCGGAGGGGCAGGGGCGTCGCAGGCTGGCGCTCGTGGCGCCCGACGGCGTGGTCGCGTGCCAGCTCACGATCGACGCGGTGCAGCTCTCCGACGGCGCGGGCGGCGTGGTGGCGGTCGGCGGGGTCGGCAACGTGGCCACCGATCCGGCACACCGGAGGCGCGGACTCGCAAGCCGGCTGCTCGAGCGGTCGATCGAGGAGGGGCGGGCCTGCGGCAGCGACGGGATGCTGCTCTACGGGATCGACGGGTTCTATGAGCGGTTCGGCTGGCGCAGCTGCGGTGACGAGCGTTGGGTGCGGGTGCCGCTCGACGACGCCCGGCTGGGTGAAGCCGCGGGCGGGTCGCGCGACGGCACGGTCCGGGCGCGGGCGATGGTCGACGCCGATCGGGCGTGGATCGAGGCGACCTACGCGCAGGTGGCCGCACGCACGGTCGGGGCGCGGCTGCGCGCGGCGGACGCCCCGCAATGGGCGGGGCTCGAGGGCGCCGAGGTGACGGTCGTGGAACGCCGAGGCGAGCTTGCGGGGTGGGTGTGGCGTGGTCGTGGCACCGTGGCCGAGCGCGACTCGGTGGCCCGTGCCCGCTCCGAGTGCGCGGTCTTCGCCGAGCTGCACGCCGTCGACGACGACGCGATGGTCGAGGTGGTGCGTGCGGCGGCCGCCGTCGCGAGGGCCGAGCCCGGCGACGACGCGGTCGAGCTCCTCACCGGAGCCCCCGACGGGCACGCGCTTCGTTCGGTCGTGCGGGCCGGTCGGATCGGCGGCACGCTCGAGGACGAGGTGCGTCCCACCGGCGGCGCGATGTTGCTGCCGTTCACCGAGGCGGCCGAGACCCTCGTCACGACGGGTGGTCTCTACCAATTCCTGCCGGATCGGTTCTGAGCGCGTGCATAGCGGCCGCCGCGCGGGACACACCCAGAGGTGACCGCACCACCGCACGCAGGAGGATCGAACGACATGGACACGTCACGCCCGCGCACCGCGACGCAGGCCACCGCGCAACCCGTCGGCATGGGTGCCCGCCTGCGCGCGCTCAACGTCGGTGTCGTGCTGTCGTCGCTGGCCGTCGCACTCGTGGTGACCGCGATCGTCTCGGTGCTCGCCGGGCTGGCCTTCGCAGCGATGGACTCCGGGTCGATCGCCGACGATCTCCCCTCCATCGTCCAGGTGTTCGGCTGCTTCTTCGGGTTCCTCGCTGGCGGCGTGTTCGCGGCCAGCCGCGCGCACGAGGACCGCATGCTGCACGCCGTCGCGCTGGCGGTCGCCGGGTTCGCCGTGGCGGCCCTGCTGACCATCCTCGACCTGGCGATGGGGATGTCCGTCGCATCGGTGATGCCGGGCCGGTACGGCACCGACGAGGCGTCGGTGCACCTGGGCTTCTGGGTCGTGAACTGGGTGGTCGTGCCGACTGCCGCGATGCTCGGCGCGTCGATCGTCCCGCGCGGCCCCGAGGGCTGGGGCACGACGTACTCCGAGCACGAGGACACGCAGCTCTGATCGAACGGCCGCGACGGTCGCGACCGGTTGTTGCGGTATCGACCCTCCGGGTTGGTTAGACCCCCGCGCACCGGACACACCTCCCTCGAACGCGACGCGCCACGCCGCGGACGAAGGAGGCACATCGTGCAGGATCCTCAAGTCCAGGTGGTGGCCGCGCAGGCCATCACGATCGGTGATCGGTTGCGGGGGCTCGACCACTGGCTGGTCGCGAGCGGGCTCGCCATCGCGCTCGCGATCGTCGCGGCCATGACTGTCGTCGCGGCGCTGGTCGTCAACTCGGTGTCGGGGGCGACCGCCAACGACGTGCCCGCGATGGTGCAGACCTTCGGGTGCTCCTTCGGGTTCCTCGCCGCGGGGGCGTTCGTGGGGGCGCGCTCATCCCACGACCGCCTGCTGCACGCGAGCGTCATGGCGATCGCGGGGCTCGTCGTGATGGCCCTGCTCACCGTCGCCGACCTCGCGACGGGCATGACCATCGCGTCGCTGATGCCGGGGACCGACACGCAGGACTCCGCCACCGTGCACCTCGGGTTCTGGGTGGTGACGTGGGTGGCGGTTCCGGCCGGCGCGGCGATCGGGGCATCCATCGTGCCCCGCGGCGAGCAGGACTGGGGCACGCAGTGGACCGAGCCGGAGGACACCGAACTGTGAGAAATCGGTCATAGTCGATCGCCATGGAGACCGAGCGGATCGAATTCAGGGACGTGCACCGGAGCTTCACGCCCCGCGGCAGCGAGCCGATCCACGCGGTGCGCGGCTTCGACGCGGTGTTGCGCGCCGGCGAGACGGTGGCCCTGCTGGGGCCGAACGGTGCCGGCAAGTCGACGACGATCGACATGCTGCTCGGGTTGCTGGATCCGGACGGTGGGACGATCTCCGTGTTCGGGCGCACGCCGCTCGAGGCGGTCGACGCCGGGCTCGTCGGCGCGATGCTGCAGACCGGCTCCCTGCCGCGCGACCTGACGATCCGCGAGATCGTCACCCTGATCGCCGCGACCTACCGCACGCCGCTCGCGGTGGACGAGGCGCTGCGTCGAGCGGGCATCACCGACATTGCGAAGCAACGCACCGACAGCCTCTCGGGCGGGCAGACCCAGCGCGTGCGGTTCGCGATGGCGCTGGTGGCCGACCCGTCGCTGCTCGTGCTCGACGAGCCGACCGTGGCGATGGACGTGGGGTCGCGCAACGACTTCTGGCAGACGATGCGCGACGTGGCCAGCTCGGG
>JAOPYS010000304.1 GCA_025964465.1 Thermoleophilia bacterium | reverse complement strand
ACGAACGCCGCCTGCGCCGCGATCGACAGCGACGTGAAGAACGGCTCCGTCACCCCGAGCGTCTGCACGGGGTAGCGCCCGTCGAGCGGGCGGTCCAGCAGCCGGAAGATGCGGTCCTTCTGCCAGTAGCAGCCCGCGAAGGCCACGAGCAGGAACCCGACGGTGACCAGCACGCGCGTGCGCAGCTCGGTGAGGTGGTCGACGACGGTCGCGACGTCCTCACGCGCGCGCGGGCGGGCGCGACGGCCGCGCGGCGCAGCAGCGGGGGGTGGGGCGGAGGCCGTCACCGTGCGGCGCTAGCGACGCTCGTCGACGGGGGTCTCCACGACCTCGACGGGCACCGGCACGGCACGCGGGCCGGCCTGGGTGACCTCGGCCGGGGCCTCGGGGTGCAGCTCCGAGCGCTGCGACGTGTGGCCGTCACGCCCCTCCATGCTGTCCTTGAAGCCGCGGATGCCGCGACCGAGCGAGGAGCCGATCTCCGGCAGGCGCTTGGGCCCGAACAGCACCAGCACGATGAGGAGGACGACGATGAGTTCCTGCCAGCTGATGCCCATGCGCGGACGGTAGCACGCGGACGGGCGCCCGCGATGCAGGCGCGCGACCATGGGCGTTCCCACAGGTTGGGGCAAAGCCGTGAACCCGGCGGCGCGCTCGGCCAAGGTCGGGTATGAATCCGCCCATGGACGACTCCGCGACGACGATCACCACGCCCCCCGAACCCCGCGACGAGGTCCATCCGCTCGCGCACCCCTCGCCGCCCCCGCCGCGCGCTCGCCGTCGGCCCGGTCGCGCCATCCTGCTCGCGCTCCTCGTGGGCCTCATCGGCTTCGGCGGCGGCATCGGCGGCTACTTCGCCGCCGACCGCTGGCTCGACGACACCCCCACCCAGTCCGACGGCTCGGCGACCTTCGCGCAGCCCTCGAACACCAACGACGGCTCGGGCTCCTCGGACTCGAACTCGGATTCCTCGACGACGCCCGCGTCGGATGCTCCCGACGACCAGCTCACGCCCGGCACGATCTACAGTCGCGTGTCGCCCGCCGTGGTGCACATCGAGTCGCGCACGACCACGACGAGCTCGGGCTTCTTCGGCATCCCGGAGCAGCAGGAGGAGGTCGGCACCGGCAGCGGCTTCGTGATCGACACCGACGGCCACATCGTCACCAACGCGCACGTGGTCGACGGCTCGCAGAAGCTCACCGTCTCCTTCGGCGACGACATCACCGTCGACGCCAAGCTCGTGGGCGAGGACACCTCGACCGACATCGCGGTGATCAAGGTAGACACGAGCGACAAGCAGCTCAAGGGCACGCTGCGCACCGTCGGGTTCGGCGATTCGGGTGCCGTCAAGGTCGGCGACCCGGTCGTCGCGATCGGCAACCCGTTCAGCCTCGACCGCACCCTCACGACCGGCGTGGTCAGTGCACTGCAGCGCGACATCCCCGCGCTCAACCAGGACTACGAGATCAGCGACGTGATCCAGACCGACGCGGCGGTCAACCCCGGCAACTCGGGCGGCCCGCTGCTCAACATGGCCGGCAAGGTGATCGGCGTCAACAGCCAGATCCAGACCAAGAACAACGGCGGGTTCGTCGGCATCGCGTTCGCCATCCCGTCCTCCACCGTGCAGGACATCGCGCAGCAGCTGATCGACGACGGCAAGGTGCAGCACGCGTGGCTGGGGCTGGCCGGCGGCGAGCTGACGCCCGAGCTGGCCGACGCGCTCGACCTGTCGGTCAAGGCCGGCGTGCTCGTGGGCGAGGTGACCAAGGGCTCGCCCGCCGACAAGGCCGGGCTCGAGGGCGGCTCCTCCGACATGGTCATCGAGGGCACGGGCGTGCACCCCGGCGGCGACGTCATCACGAAGTTCGACGGCAAGTCCGTGAAGACGATGCGCGAGCTCGCGGCGATCGTGGACGGCAAGAAGCCCGGCGCGAAGGTGAAGGTCGAGTACCTGCAGAACGGCAAGCACAAGACCGCCACGGTCGACCTGGGCACCCGCCCGCAGGGTGCGAGCAAGGACAGCAGCGGCCAGTAGCGGCTACCAGCTCGGGTCGCGCTTGAGGATGGCGGCGCGCTCGCGCTCGAGCTGGATCAGCTCCTGTGTGATGCCGGCGACCTGCTCGTCGCTGACCGCGTCGGGCTCGCCCGGGGTGTCGTGGCCGTACGCCACGCGCACGAACTCGGGCAGGTCGGCGCGGTAGTCGTGCGCGTGCGCCTCGAACTTGCCCGGCTCCGGGTGGGTGCCGTTGACGAGGTCGACGAGGCCCTGCGCGAGCGACACGCCCGGCACGTAGTGCATGGACGCGGGGATGCCGTTGGGCGGCGTGCCCTTCGCGGGCAGCCAATCGGGGCGCTGGAACCCGAGGGTCGCCTTGTTCACCACGCTGACCGGGTCGTTGCGGTGCGTCAGCAGCACGTGGCGCAGCGAGCCCTTGGCAGCGGGGTCGAGCGCGTCGACCTCCTCGATGCGGTCGAACTGGCGCAGCACGCCCGGGTTGCCGGCGGTGCCGAGCGCCCGGACCGCCTCGGATGCGAAGCCGCTCTCGTTGGGCGAACCGACCCACAGCGAGCGGTCGATCCCCAGGCGGTCGAGCTCGGCGGTGCCCTTGCCCTCGAACACCTCCTGCTGCGACCACGCGCCGAGGCTCTCCCCGAACAGCTCCACCTCGGGGCGCTCGCCCTCCGGCATCTGGGCGACACGCGCCTTGACCGCCTCGGCCAGCAGCTTGGTGGTCTCGGCCGCCAGCGGCACCTTGCCCGTGGACTGGATGGAGGGCTTGTCGGCGTACTGGATCGCGATGCTCGCGATGCGCCCGCGTGACATGAACTCGGCCGCCTGGATCGACGGCGGATCCACGAACCCGCTGCCGGTCGGCGTGACGAGCACGACCTGGTCGCGCGAGCCGTCGAAGGCACCCAGGCGCTCGGCGTCGGCCATCGCCTTGGCGACGCGGGCCTGCGGGGTGGCGCCGGAGTCGAGGCCGGCGTAGACGCGGATGGGGTCGACGCCCTGGCCCATCGTCTTCGTGATCTCGGTGCCCGGCACGGCCTCGTGCACGAACCGGCGCCCGTGCTTGCCCATCTCCTCGGGCGTGATCGAGCTGCGCGCGCCGCCCGACACGGTGGAGAGCAGCTCCGGCGCGGCATCGCTGACGGGGCGGTCGGCCACGGCGGCGCCGGCGGCCTTCGCCTGCGCGACGACCCGGCTCGGTGGCTGCGCGGGGGTGGGGTCGGAGGAGCGCAGCAGCCACGCGGCGGTGCCGACACCGGCGCCGAGCACGACGGGCCCGGCGAGCGCCTGCACCGCACCGGCCACCCGGCCGCCGGCGAGCGCGCTG
>JAOPYS010000298.1 GCA_025964465.1 Thermoleophilia bacterium | reverse complement strand
GCGCCCGCGGCGAGCTGGCCCGTGCGGTCGATGACGACCTGGCGCTGTGCGGCTGACATGCTGCTCATCCGGCGTCGCTCCCCACGTCGATGGTGCGGTCGAACGCCCACTTGCCGCCCTTGACCTTGACGCCGCTCAGCACGCTCAGCGTGCTGTCACCGGTGTCGGTCATCTTGAACTGGCCCAGCGCGCCGTCGTGGTCGGTCTTGAACAGCTCCGCGAGGACGCACTTGCGGGTGACGCCCTTGCCGTCCGCGCAGCGCTTGATCGCCTCGAGCGCGATGCCCGCCGAGTCGTAGGCGTAGGCGGTGTAGGCCTGCGGGGCGCCGTGGGCCTTGGTGAACCTCGTGACGAACTCCTTGCCCTTGCCCTCGAGCTTCTCGGGCGGGATGCCGCCGAACGTCGCCATGGCTCCGTCACCGGAATCGCCGGCGCTCTCGACGAACGCGTCCTCGAAGATGCCGTCGGGCCCGAGGAAGTAGATGCTCTTGGAGGCGGCACGGATGTCCTTGAGGATCTGGCCCGCGTTGTTCTGCGTGATGCCGCCGAAGAACACCAGCTCCGTCCCCTTGCCCGTGATCTTGGGCACGAGCGCGCGGTAGTTGGAGGCCTGCGGGTCGATGCCCTCGATGCCGACGACCTCGATGCCGGCGTCCTCGGCCGCGCCCTGGAACTGGTCGGCGAGCCCCTTGCCGTACGTCTCCTTGTCGTGGAGCACGAACGCCTTCTTCACCCCCAGGTCAGCCGCCCACTTCGCGGCTGCCTTCGCCTGCAGGTCGTCGGCGAGCGCCACGCGCAGGAAGTTGCGCGTGCCGTTGGGGTAGTACTTGTCCGGCTCGCCCGGGTCGCCGCCGGCCTTGGTGAGCCCGACGGCCGTCGCGGCCGGGCTGACCATCGCGAGCCCCGCGGTGTTGGCGGTCTTGATCTGCACCTGCGCGCACCCGGAGTTCATCGGGCCGATGACGGCGACCACCTTCGGGTCCTGCGCCAGCTCGTTCATGTTGTCGGCGCACTTGGCCTCGTCCCACTTGCCGGCCTGGGCGGTGGCGTCGTCCATCGAGCGGTAGGTGACCTTGACGCCGCCGGCCTTGCCGTTGGTCTCGTCGATGGCCATCTGCACGGCCTGGACCATGCTCTCGGTCTGCGCGCGGGCGCTGCCGGTCAGGGGCAGGTCGCTGGCGACGACCACCTCCTTGAGGGGCTTGTCGCTGCCGCCGCCGCCTCCCCCGCCCCCACCACAGCCGGTTGCGACCAGTGCGGCGAGCGCCAGCACGGCGACGGTGACGGATCCTCGGATGACTGTGCTCCTCATGCCGGCCTATCGGGAGCCGCGTCGTGCAGGGGTGCGCCCGGGAACGGCCGATCGGTGGGCGCGGATGTTGCAGGCCGCGGCAGACCGTGGCCGGTTCGGGTCAGTCGATGGCCCGAACGGTGCAACAACCCTGCGTGCGACGCCGACAGTCGGTCATGCACCACCCAGGCGCTCGCCCCCCAGCAGCGCACCGCGGCGACCGCGAAAGGCCCCACCCGTGAGCCTCATCTCGAGCATCAAGAACACCTTCGAGAACATGTTCGTCCCCCACGACGGCCTCTACAGCCAGGCCAAGGACGCGGTCGGGCAGGCGGATGCCGACGGGGACGGGAAGGTGAACGTGCTGGCCCTCGGGTCCGGCACACAGTCGCCCCCGAACGGCAACTTCGGCATCACCGACCAGGGCTACATCGCCGCGGACAACTTCGGCGACGGTGACGGGTTCGCGTCGGTCAAGGAGATCCGCAACTACCTGAAGTCGTACGACGAGACCGGCGACAAGCGGGTCGAGGGCGCCGAGCTGCTGACCCTGCTGGACGACCTCGCGGCGACGATGCCGAAGAGCGCCGCCGCGCAGGCGGGTGCCGGGGCCGGCCAGCTGGCGTGAGGCTCGGCCACGGGTGGGCATGACCCCTCCCATGCGAGCACTGCTGGTACGCAACGAAGGATCGGGCTCGGCCCGGGACGCCGACCCGGAGGCCGTGCTGGTCGAGCACGGGTTCGCGGTCACCACGGTCGACGTGGAGACCGCGGTCGCGCTCGGGTCTGGCGACGACGCGGCGACGAGACACCCGGGCATCGACCGGGTGGTCGTGGCGGGCGGTGACGGCTCGATCGGGTGCGCGGCGCGGGTCGCAGTGCGCCTCGGCGTGCCGCTCGGCGTGGTGCCGGCCGGCACCGCCAACGACTTCGCCCGCGCGGTCGATCTGCCGGACGACCTCGACGCGGCGTGCACCCTCGCGGCCACGGGCGCGCGCACGCGCGAGGTGGACCTCGGCGACCTCGACGGGCGCCCGTTCGTCAACGTCGCGTCCATGGGGCTGTCCCCGGCGGCCGCCGAGCACGCCGAGCGGCTGAAGGGCGGCCTGCGCTCCCTGGCCTACCCGGTTGGCGCGATCCTGGCCGCGGCCCGGGCGCGGCCGATCTCCGTCGTGGTCTCCGTCGACGGGGCGCCGGCCTGGTCGGGTCGCGCGCTGCAGGTGATCATCGCCAACTCGGGGTCGTTCGGCGGTTGGGCCGACATCGACCACGCCCACGAGGACGACCGCCAGCTCGACGTCGTCGTCGTGCCGGCCGGGCGTGACAGGCGCAAGCTCGTGTTCGATGCAGCATCCCTCCACTCCGGCGAGCTGGCACGGCGCGAGGGCGTGCACCACTTCCGCAGCGCCCGGTTCGAGATCGAGCTGCGCCGCCCGCCGCGCATCGTGATCGACGGGGAGCTCGTAGAACTTCGGCAGCGGCGCATCGTCGCCAGCGTCGATCCGCGGCCCCTGCGCCTCGTGGTCGAATGACCACCCCGCCGGTGGCGCGAGCGGCAACACGGCCACCGCTCGGCCCGATGAGCAGGCATGTTTGCCGATCGCAACGGGGACAAGCCACCCATGGACTTGCCAAACCAGCCGATCCGGGGCATCGTCGAAGTCATGGACGACCCCCATCGCCCCACTCGTGGTGCAGGCCTCGGCCTCGCCCTCCAGCGACTCTCGGCTGCGCGTGAACAGCGTGGCCCCGTCGGCGTGCTCGATCCGTTCGAGGTCGTGCCGGCCGAGGAACGTCGCGATGCCGCCGAGCCCGTCCGATCGGGACGCCGCACCGGCCTGTTCACCTTCTCCGACCGCGCTCGCCGCTCGGTCGGCGGCGGCTCCTGAGCCACCGCGCTCGCTGAGTACCCCCGGCCAGACTCGAACTGGCACGCCCGAAGGCAACGCATTTTGAGTGCGTCGCGTCTACCAATTCCGCCACGGGGGCTTGCGCTGCGATCCTACCCGGGCGGACCCGCGCCCTACTCGCCCGACGCCGACTCCGCTCGCCTGGTGCATCGCTGCGCGATGCGCAAACTCGCTCGCTCGGTCGTGACAAGCAAGCTTGCCACGACCCTCACTCCGCTCGCCGGTAGAACGGCTCGATGGTGCGCACGGTCGGCTCGAGGCGCTCGCGCTGGCCCGCGAGGTCGACCATCTCCACCTGCCGGTCCAGGGTGCGCAGCACGGGCGACAGGTCGCGCCAGATCGATGCGAGCGCGAAGCGGCGCGTGTCGCCGGCGAGCGCCTCGTCCAGCTCCACCGCCAGCACGAGCGAGGGCTGGTCGTGGCGGTCGGGCATGAACCACTGCAGCTGCGTGCACTGGGTGACGACCTCGTGCTCGCGCAGGAGCGTCGTCACGGCGCGCTCGGCGTCCTCCGGCAGGCCGGTCTCGGCGGGGCCGACGATGACCTCGACACCCTCGTCGATCAGCTCCGTGCCGTAGCCGCGGGCCGAGTCGATGAGGTCCTGCACCATCCGCGGCGTGAGCAGCAGTGCTTCGTCGCCGCCCGGGTTGATGACGATGTTGGGGGGCCCGTCCGAGCCCGATCCCAGCAGGGGGAACAGGTCCTTCACCGAGAGGGCGACGTAGCGCCCGCCCTCCGGCAGGAAGGTGCCGAGCGAGCCCTCGTCCGTGAACATCGGGACGATGTCGCCCTCGACGTCCGGGTGGCGCACCAGCACGAAGCTCAGCTCCAGCTCGCCGTCGAGGGTCACCTCCCCCGTCTTGTCGGGGTCGCCCTCGCCGAGCCGCTGCTCCTCCGGCACGAGCGCGATGAGCGTCGAGGCGAGGAGCGCCGCGAACAGCCGCTTGGCCAGCTCGGGGTCGTTCTCGCCGCGACGCGGGTCGTTGAGCGCGCGGATCAGCGCCTCGTTCTCGAAGAACACGTGCGTGGGCAGCGCGAACTCGCCCTCGTCGTCCGAACCCGAGCTGGAATCGTCGTCGTCGGACGGCTCCGCACCGGCTTCCTCCGGCCAGTCGCCCGAGGAGTCGTCGAGGTCGTCGTCGATGTCGTCGTCCGCACGCACCGAAGCATCTTGGCACGCGCGGCCGACGCCGAGCCGGCCACCGTTCAGCGACGACGCAGGTCGATCGTGCCGTCCACGCCGATCGCGCGCAGGCGGGCGCGCTCCACGTCGAGGTCCTCGGGAGCCCTGGACGGGTTGTTCCAGACGGCGACGCGACCGTGCCTCCGCAGGTGCGCGACGATGCGCGGACGGACCAGGTCCCAGCGGAGCGGGAACTGGACGGGCGGACCGACCCGGGCAGCTGCGCGACGCAGTCGCCACAGCTCCAGCGGGCCGTACCGGCGCCCGGGGCTCAGGTTGACGCAGGCATCAGGATAGAGCTCGCGGACCCGGTCGAGGACGCGCCGATGCGTCCGGACGTCGACGTTCACCACGACGTGGCTCGCAGGGATGCCTAGGGCGACGGCCCGCGCGAGGGTCGGCTCGATCGCGCCCTCGTCCTTGAAGTCCAGCTTCAGGCAGCGGCCGCTCAGCGCGCCCACCTCGAGCCACTCGTCGACGGTCAGCCCCGTGGTGTCGCCGCGGTCGTGCGCGAGGACCGGGACACCGTCGTCGCGGAGGCGGACGTCGGCCTCGAGGTGGTCGTAGTCGCCCAGCAGGGCGCGACGCAGCTCGTCGGGGGTGTTGGTGCGATGGGCGTTGCGCGCGTGGGCGAGGTCGCCGTCCGCAGGCCACGCCAGCTCCGGTCGGGCCGTGGCCGCGGCGCGGAGGCGGGCCAGCTGCTCGGCACGTGGCAGGGCTGCGAATCGGTGCGCCATCGACGCGACCTTACCCGCCGACATGGCAATCGGCGACGCGACCCGTAGGATGCGCCGCATGCGAATCGGGATCCTCACCGGCGGCGGCGACTGCCCCGGCCTCAATGCCGTCATCTCCTCCGTGGCTCGGCGCAGCTGGGACCACGGTCACGAGCTGCTCGGCTTCAAGTACGGCTGGCGCGGGGTGATCGACGACGACGTGATGCCGCTCAACCTCGACAACGTGCGGGGCATCATGCGCGAGGGCGGGACGATCCTGCGCTCGAGCGGCGACAACCCCGCTCATGGCGGCGATCGGCCCGAGCGGGCGATGGCGACGATCAAGAAGCACGACGTCGACGCGCTCATCGTCATCGGTGGCGAAGGCACGATGAAGGGCGCGCTGACGATGTCGCGCGACTTCGGGCTGCCGGTCGTGGGCGTGCCCAAGACGATCGACAACGACCTGCCCGGCACGGAGCTGACGGTCGGCTTCGACAGCGCGCTGGCGATTGCCACGGAGGCGCTCGACCGGCTGGCGACGACGGCGGAGAGCCACGACCGCGTGATGGTGTGCGAGGTGATGGGGCGCACGGCCGGCTGGCTGGCGATGTACGCCGGCATCGCGGGCGGCGCGGACGTCATCCTGCTGCCGGAGATGGACCTCACGGTCGAGGAGGCCGCGGCGATCATCACGAAGCGGCACGGGCAGGGGCGCGACAGCTCGCTCATCGTCGTCGGCGAGGGCTACACGCTGCGATCGAGCACCGGGATCTTCGACGGGCACGAGATCGAGCACGAGCTCGACGCCTACGGGTACCCGCGGCTGGGCGGCGTCTCCAACCACGTGGCACGGGCCGTCGAGGCGATCACCGGCTTCGAGACGCGCGTGACGATCCTCGGGCACGTGCAGCGTGGCGGCCCGCCGACGGCGCGGGACCGGGCGCTGGCGTCGCGGTTCGGCTTCCTGGCGGCCGACCTGGTGCACAATGGTGAGTACGGCAAGCTGGTCGCCCAGGTCGGGCGTGACGTGATGGCCGTGCCCCTCGAGGAGACGGAGGGCGACGCGCGCGTCGTCCCCGAGGAGATCTTCGAGTTCGTCCGATCGTTCATGGGTTGAGAAGGCAAGGGTCCTGAAGATGCAGCTGCACCACCGCCCCACCCGTCTTCTCCTCGTCGCTGCGATCGCAGGTTCACTGCTCGCGATGCCGGGCTCGGCTGCCGCGACACCGACGATCGCGCGCATCGCGCCGGCCAAGGTCGCGTTCGGCGGCAAGGTCGAGGTGCGCGGCACCGTCGACGTCGCCGCGGCGGGCAGCACCGTCGCGCTCGAGGAGCAGGTCGGTACGGAGTGGAAGCGCGTCGGCACGGTCGCCAGGACCGACGCCGAGGGCGCGTGGCGCACCGTGTTCGCGCCGCGGCTCGGCGGCGCGCTCCGCGCCGTCCAGCTGACGGGCGGGGCGGGCACGAGCGTGGAGGGCACGGTCTCGGTCGTGCCCAAGGTGCTGGCGCCGCGCGTGTCGGACCGGACCCCCATGCCGTTCACGGGCACGACGGCGACGTGGCGCATCGCGCCGTCGACGTGGCCCAACGGCGAGAAGGTCCTGGTCGAGCTGACGATCGACGGACGAGCATCGGGCACGATCACGACGCGCGCGAAGCACGGCGTCGTCACGGCGAAGCTGCCGACGAACGGCGTCGGGCGCTTCGGCGCGCGGCTCGTGCTCCCGCAGGTGCCCGGGTACGCGAAGGCGGCCGCGGGTGCGACAGCCGTCAGCATCGCCGGGCAGCGGGTCGGGCCGGGCGCGAGCGCGGCATGGGCGCGGTCGCTGCGCGCGGGCCTCGCGTACCGCGCGATCTTCGTGGGGCACGGGCGTTCCTTCGACTCGCGCCTGGGCGAATCGGTCATCGCGTTCCACAAGGCCTACGGGCTGCCGCGCACCACCGTGTTCGAGGCGAGCGACTGGAAGCGGCTGACGCGGTCGAGGATCCTCGCGCGTGACACGAGCGACGCGCTGCACATCGAGATCGACAAGCGCCGGCAGATCCTCATGCAGGTGCAGCACGGCAAGCCGATCATGGTCGTCCACGTCTCCACCGGGGTCACGGGCAACACCCCCGTCGGCCAGCACAAGATCCAGTGGAAGGGCCTGTACGTGCCCTCGCTGTACGGCAGCCTGCTCTACCGGTCGATGGCGTTCCAGGGCGCCTTCGCGATCCACGGCTACCCGAGCGTCCCGACCACCGCGGCCAGCCACGGTTGCGTGCGCGTGCCGATGTGGATCGCCGACACGCTCTACCGCCGCACGCCCGTGGGCACCCCGGTGCTCGTGTACGAGGGCCCCGGCACGACCGGAGCCTCGCTCGGCCAGCGTGCCGGCACGGCGGTGGACGTGCCCGAGCTGACCGGCGTGGACGTCGCGCCCTACATCACCGAGGGCTCGCTCCCGGCCTGAGCCGTCCGGACCAGCCGCGACCACCCATGGTCGTCGGAGGTCAGCGGTCGAGGGTGAGGTCGGTGTAGATCGCGAGGGCCCGCGTGAGGCCGGTGTCGAGGTGCCCCTCGTCGAGCAGCAGCGCGTCGACGCCGGCCCGGTGCAGCTTGGCGACCTCGTCGGAAGCAGCGATCGATTCGCTCATGACCTGCCACCCGGCACGCACGTCCGCGAGCAGCTCGAACGTGCGCGCGACATCGACGTGACCGTCGTCGTCGCGGTTGTCGATGTTGAGCACGTCGACGTCGGTCTCGAGCGCGAACGCGAGCTCCTCCTCCGTGCAGACCGACAACACGACCTCCATGCCCACGCCGGGCGCGGCGCGGACGATCGCAGC
>JAOPYS010000293.1 GCA_025964465.1 Thermoleophilia bacterium | reverse complement strand
CGCATGCGCACGTAGTGGCACTCGGCGCGTGCATCCGCCGGCGCCACCGGCAGGTGCGCGACGTGCGGGTCGCGCGTCAGGAAGCTCGGCTCCGACCCCATCACGCTGACCAGGTCGCCGGCGAGCGCGGACGCCGTCTCGGGTCCGCCTGCACCGGCGCCCTGTACGACGAGCCGCCCGAACGGGGCGCCGTCGACGAGCACGGCGTTGGTCGCGCCGCCGACAGCCGCGAGCGGGTGCGCCTCGGGCACGAGCATGGGCGTCACGTCGAGCGAGATGTGCGCGCCGCCCGAGGCTGCCTGCAGGCGCTCGGCGCGGGCGATCAGCCGGATGCGCGCGCCCAGCACGTCGGCGTGGGCGATGTCCTCGGCCGTCACCCCGGAGATGCCGGTTGTGCGGATCGCGTCCATCGAGACGGTCGTGCCGAACGCGATGCCGGCGAGGATGGACAGCTTCGCCGCGGCGTCCAGGCCCTCCACGTCCTCGGTCGGGTCAGGCTCCGCGTACCCGAGGCGCTGCGCGTCCGCGAGCGCGTCCTCGTAGTCGGCGCCCGAGGCGGCCATCGCGCTGAGCATGTAGTTGGTCGTGCCGTTGAGGATGCCCAGCAGGCGTTCCACCCGCGTGGCAGCGAGGGATTCGCGCAGCATCCGCACGATCGGCACCGCACCGCAGACGCTCGCCTCGAAGCGCAGCTGCGCGCCGGCCGCCTCCGCGCGGGCGAACAGCTCCGGGCCGTGCCGCGCCACGAGCTGCTTGTTGGCGGTCACCACGGGGATGCCGCGGTCCAGCAGCGCGAGCAGGTGCGTCCGCGTCGGCTCGATCCCACCCATCGCCTCGCACACGATGTCGGGCTCCGTCTCGAGCAGGCGGTCCAGCGAATCGGTCACGACCACCGTCTCGCGGTCGAGCCCCGTCCGCGCCCGGTCGACGTCGCGCACGAGCACGGCACACACCTCGACCTCGCGCTGCGTGGCGAGCCGGACGTGTTCGCGGTGTTCGACGAGGAGCCGGTGGAGGGCGCCTCCCACCGTGCCGTGGCCGAGGAGGGCGACCCGCACGGGGCGCGGGGACCCGGTCGCGGGCGCGACCGTTCCAGGGTCGGTGGCCGGGACGCTCGCTGCGGATGCTTCCATCGCGCGCTCCTTCCCTCCCACCCTGTCGCCAAAACGCCCGCAGTTCGCGAAAAAAAAGGCGGTGAGACGGCAGGAGAGCGGGACCGGGGCGCGAAAAGGTCGGGCGGGAGAACGACAGCGCGACCGTGGGGACGGTCGCCACCAATGGGGGAACACCAGCATGACCACGATCGACGTCGATACGCCGCCACTGCAGGCCGCTCGCGAATGGCGAGGCATCAACCTCGTCGTCGCGGCACGCAACGCCGGGCTTCCGGTGGTCCAGGCCGAGGCGCTCGAGGAGGGCGACCCGTCGGCCTTCGGGAGCATCGACGAGATGATCGCGTCGGCGGTGGTCTACGGGGCGTCGATCGGCATCGGGCGTGACGAGGCGGTCGCGCTGCTCGACCGCACCGTGTGCGGCACCGGCGCCGAGGTGGCGCTGCCCGACGTCGACCCCGAGGAGGATCGGGCGCCCGCGCGTGCCGGCGGCTTCTCGTCCGCGGTGCGTTCGCGCAGCGCCGAGATCTCCGATCGCGCCTGGACGTCCGCGCCCATCTCCCTCCCCGTCGACGACGAGTCCGACGAGGCGGCCGGCGACCTCGCCGACCACCCCGCGCTCGACTCGCTCGTGATCGTCCCCTCGGCCGCGGCGCTCGCCGTGGACCCGACCGACGCCACGGGTGGTCCGACCCCCGAGCAGGCCGTCGCGGCCTCCGGTGAGATCCACCTCGACGACACCTTCGGCCCGGAGGCCCCCTGGGAGCGCCCGGCGCCCGCCGGCGAGCTCGAGAGCTGGGCGGCCGGCGACTACGACGACGACGACTACTCATCGGGTGGCGGCTCCGCCGTCGTCCGTCGCGCTGGAGGCGGCGGCGTGCTGGCCCGAGTGGGTTCCGGCTCGCACGCGGCCATCGAGCGGGTGCTCGGAACGGACCGCGCCGACGCGGCCGCCGACTGGGCGTCGCGCACCACGTCGCGGACGGGTGAGCTCGTGCGTGACGGTCGCGAGCGCCTGCGCCGCAGCGAGCACGGCACGCTCATCCTCGCCATCGCCGTGGGGGCGGTGCTGATCGCGCTCCTCGTGGCCATCGGCGGCGCGCTGGGCGGCAGCGACGGGAAGCCGAGCCCCTCGAGCTCCACGCGGGCCGACACGGGTGGCCCCGCGCTGACCGCACCCGGGTCCTCGGAAGGCGTCGCGGCGCCGGCCAAGGCGGGCGCCGCCAAGGCCACCACCACGAAGGCCGCCGCACCGGCCAAGGAGGCGGCGATCGTCCCGCCCGCTCGCCTGACGGTGGACGTCTACAACGACGGGCACCAGAAGGGCTACGCCAAGACGGTGGCGGCACAGGTCGCCGCGGCGCACTACCGGGTCGGCGAGGTCACCAACGCGAAGGGCGACTACGCCACGGCCACGATCATCTACCCCAAGGGGATGCTGCGGGAGGCACGCGCGCTCAGCGAGCGCGTCGGCGTCACCACCCTGCAGGAGGCCCCGGGTGCATCGCGCCGCTTCACCCTCATCGTGAAGTAGCACACCCCGCGAGGTCCAGCGTTTCCCACCGGTGCCCGGTTCGCAGCTCGCGAGCCGGGCACCGTTGCGTCTGGGGGAGGGCGACGTGCGCCGATCGCGTCAGACGAGCCAGCCCGGGACCGAGCGGGCGAGGCGCGCCGTCACCTGCCCGAACCCGCCGGTCGCGATGGCGACCCCGAGCACGAGCAGCAGCACGCCGCTCGCCAGGCGGATGATCCGCGCGTGTCGGCGCAGGGCGGAGGAGGCGCGTTGCACGCGGGCGAGTGCGAACGCGCCGGCCAGGAACGGCACGCCGAGCCCCAGGCCGTAGGCGACGAGCAGCGTGGCGCCCCAGGCCGGGCGGGCGCTGCCGGCCGCGAGCGCGACGATCCCCGCAAGCGCCGGGCCGATGCACGGCGACCACGCCACGGCGAAGGCCGCGCCGACGGGCATCGCCGCCAGCGCCGAGCCGGGGGTGCCGAGGCCGTGCGCACCGCGCTGCAGCCCGGCCGACGCGCGTGTGGGGATGGGCGACCGGTCGAACAGGGTCGCGATGCCGAGCAGCGCCACGAGCAGCCCGCTCACCAGCTCGAGCAGCCCCCGGTGGGCGACGAGCTCGCGCGAGAAGGCCGCGGCGGTGGCGCCGAGCGCGGCGAACAGCACGACGAATCCGAGCACGAACCCGCCGGCGCGGGCGAGCGTGCGACGCGTCGCTGCCGGCCCCTCGGCGCCGGCGTCCGGGCCCGCCACGAACGCCACGTAACCGGGCAGCAACGGGGCCACGCAGGGCGACAGGAAGGAGGCGGCGCCGGCGGCCGCGGAGACGGCCAGCGCCGCCGCGGGGGAGAGGCCGGCGAGATCCACAGGCAAAGCATGATACGATTCCGCGCCGGGCGACGCTTCGGCCGGCGCCCGTCTGCCACCCGAGCCAGCTACACAAGGCGAATCATGAAGTCTGACCTCCATCCCACGTACCAGCCCGTCGTGTTCCGTGATCGCTCCGGCGAGCTCGAGTTCCTCACTCGCTCGACCAAGACGAGCGACAAGACGATCGAGTGGGAGGACGGCAACACGTACCCCGTGATCGACGTCGAGATCTCCTCCGCATCGCACCCGTTCTACACGGGCAAGCAGAAGCTGATGGACACGGGCGGGCGGCTCGGCCGCTTCGCTGCGAAGCTCGAGGCGGTCGGCACCGAAGAGGTGTCGAGCAAGAAGAAGAAGGCGAACGTCCGCACGTTCACGCCGGCCGTGGATCCCAAGATCCTCGCCGCCAAGGCGGCTCGTGCCGAGGCGAAGGCCCTCGAGGACGCCAAGAAGAAGAAGGAAGCCGAGGAGGCCGAGAAGGTCGCCCGTGCCGAGGCCAAGGCCGCCAAGGAGCAGGCCGACGCCGAGGCTGCCGAGGCTGCGAAGAACGCACCGCCCGAGGCTGAGGCTGCTGCCGAGGACGCTCCGGCCGACGAGAACGCCGTCGCCACCGAGGCCGCCGTCGAGGCGTCCGCGGGTGAGGGCGCCGCTGCCGAGGCAGTGGCCGAATCCCCCGTCGCCGAGGAGGCCGCCGCCGAGGCGACCGAGGGCGAGGCGACCCCCGAGGCCGAGGCATCGCCCGTGGCCGAGGACGCCGCGGCCGAGGAAGCTGCCGGCGACGCCTGAGCGACGCTCCGGCCCCGGCCGGTACCACGAGCCCTGCACTTCGAGCGGTCGGCCTTGGCTGACCGCTCGGCTCTTCCGGGCCATCCACCGCCCGCACCGATCGCTGCGTCCACCTCCAGCGGTATCGTTTCGCTACTCCCGCCCGCCGAGGCGGCTGGGGGATGACGATGGGGCGTCACGGCCCATGTGGCCGACATTCGGGAGGGTTCTGACATGCGCGAGATGCCGACACGTGGTGGCTGGATCGAGGTCATCTGTGGCTCGATGTTCAGTGGCAAGAGCGAGGAGCTGATGCGTCGGCTCCGTCGCGCGCAGATCGCGCGCCAGCGCGTCGCGGTCTTCAAGCCGCTCCTGGACAACCGCTACCACGCGACCGACGTGGTCTCGCACGACGGGACCCGCCTCGCGGCCCGGCCGGTGGACACCTCCGCCGAGATCCTGCGGCTGGTCGGCGACGCCGCCGTCGTCGGCATCGACGAGGCCCAGTTCTTCGACACCAACATCGTGGACGTCGCGCTCCGGCTGGCCGACGACGGCAAGCGCGTGGTGGTCGCCGCCCTCGACATGGACTTCAAGAACGAGCCGTTCGGCCCCGTCCCGGGCCTGCTGGCGGTCTCCGAGTTCGTCGACAAGCTGCAGGCGATCTGCCAGGTCTGCGCAGGGCCGGCCACGCGCACCCAGCGCCTGATCGGTGGCCGTCCGGCCAGCCCCGACGAGCCCGTGATCCGGGTGGGGGCCCAGGAGAGCTACGAGCCGCGCTGCCGCGAGTGCCACCAGCTGCCGGTCGCCCGGCCGAGCCTCGACCTCGCCGAGAGCGCCCTCGAGGGTGCGCTCACCGCCACGGTCGTGGACATCGGCCGAGCACGACGCGAGACGGTCGGCACCCGCTGAGCGCCGCCGTGCGCTCGGTCCTGCGCGGCGTCGTCGGGCTGGGGTTCGTCGCGGCGGGCGTGCTGCACTTCCTCCGCCCGCGCACGTACGAGGCGATCGTCCCCGACTACCTGCCGGCCCCGGAGCTGCTCGTCGCCGTGAGCGGTGTCGCCGAGGTGCTGGGCGGCGTCGGCCTGCTCGTGCCGGCCACGCGCCGCTGGGCGGGGCTCGGCCTGCTCGCCCTGCTGGTGGCCGTCTTCCCCGCCAACCTGGAGATGGCGCTGCACCCGGCGCGGGCGGGCCACGGGCTGCCCGTGTGGGCACTCTGGGCGCGCCTGCCGCTGCAGCCCGCCCTCGGCGCGCTCGTGTGGTGGGTGGCGTCCCGGGAGGGCGCAGGACGCCGCTGAGGGGCCCCCGGGCATCCGCCCGGTGTGGAGCGCCGTATCTCGGGTAACGTGGCAGCGATGGACAACAGCCCGATGCCCGACCTCCCCGCCCCCCGAGCCCACCGTCGATCGACGGCGCGGCGGATCGCGTGGACGGCCGTCCGGGTGCCCGCGTTCGTCCTGGCGTCCCCGCGTGCTGCGGTCGGCGGCCAGGCCGTCATGGATGGCGTGATGATGCGCGGTCCTCGCTCGTGGGCGGTCGCGGTGCGTCGACACGACGGATCGATCGCGGTCCAGCACCGCGAGCTGATCGGGTTCGCCGCGCGCCACGCCTGGGCGCGCATCCCGCTCGTGCGCGGTGTGGTCGCGCTCATCGAGGCGCTCGTCATCGGCATGCGCGCGCTGTTCGTGTCGAGCGAGTACGCCATCGAGGGCGTCGAGGCGAAGTTCGCCGCGGAGGAGGGCGGCCCGGGCAGTCGGGCCGAGCACGCCGAGCTGGGCGAGGTCGAGCGCGCCGCCTCCATGGCTGCGTCCACCGCGGCGATCGGCGCACCCGTGCCGCTGCCACACCACGAGGCGGCACCGGACCCCGATCCGGACAAGCTGGGCACGTGGGCGATCATCGGGGCCATGGTGGTCGCGATGGGTTTCTCCATCGCGCTGTTCAAGGTCGTGCCGGTGACGCTGGTGACGCTGCTTCCGATCGATCGGGATTCGTGGTGGTTCGTCATCGTCGAGGCCGCCATCAAGTTCGTGATCTTCTGCGTGTACCTGCTCCTGGTCGGCCAGATGGCGGACATGCGCCGCGTCTTCCAGTACCACTCGGCCGAGCACAAGGCGATCAACGCATGGGAGCGGGACGTCCCGCTCGAGCCCGACGCGGTCAACGCGATGAGCCGGATCCACGTCCGCTGCGGGACGGCGTTCATCGTGTGGCTGTTCCTCGTGGGCCTCTTCGTGTTCCGGGCGGCGCAGGTGACGTTCCTCGAGGACGCCAACCGCTGGGAGATCATCGCCACGCGTCCATTGCTGCTTCCGATCATCGCCGGGCTGTCGTTCGAGCTCCTGCGGTTCGCGGGCAAGCACGCCGACAACGGGGCGCTGCGCGTGGTGCTCGCGCCGGGCCTGTGGTTCCAGCGGCTCACCACGCGTGAGTGCACGCCCGAGCAGTGCGAGGTCTCCATCCGGTCGCTCGAGGAGGTCCTGGACCACGAGCGCCGGGCGTCCGCGGGGGTCGGGGCGGCCGGTGTCGCCGACCTGCCCGAAGACGAGTACCAGGTGCTCGCGTAGCCCGATCCGCATCTCGTACGCACGAATTTGTTCGCTACGAGCGGGGTTTTTTCGGACAGATCGCACTAATCGCCATCTCCGGGTTGCACAGCGCGAAACCATGCTCTATAGTTCTTCGCCGCGGCCCCCTTTCGAGGCAGGCGCCTGATCCTTGAGAATCGAGCAGTAACGGGCAGATCGCCGACACCGATGTCGGCGAGGACTGCGCATGTCTTGCATGCGCTCCGTCCTCGCAGGTATTCGGAATCGGTCCAGGTCCCTCCACCCGATGTGGAGAAGACACGGACGAAGTCGGGGATCTGATGACCCGTCAAAGTCGGTGGCGCAACCTTAGCCGGGGGCGCCACAATGACAATGACTTCCAAACAACACCCTTTCTCGAGCTGGGTCTCACAACCAAGCGGAGGAGAGGGAACAGGTCATCAAACGTTCCATGCAAAAGATGACGCGCCACTTCGGTGGCAGCCCGCGAAGGCTCCTTCGGGAGACGACGCCGGGCCAGTCAACCTTTTTTCAGCGGAGAGTTTGATCCTGGCTCAGGACGAACGCTGGCGGCATGCCTAACACATGCAAGTCGAACGATAAGGCCCTTTCGGGGGTACATAAGTGGCGAACGGGTGAGTAACACGTGGGTAACCTGCCCT
>JAOPYS010000289.1 GCA_025964465.1 Thermoleophilia bacterium | reverse complement strand
CGCGTGGAGATCACCGGCCCCGTCGACCGCAAGATGGTCATCAACGCGCTCAACTCGGGCGCGCGGATGTTCATGGCCGACTTCGAGGATGCGAACTCGCCGACGTGGAGCAACGTCCTCGAGGGGCAGGTCAACCTCTCCGACGCCATCCGCGGTGACATCTCGCTCGTCAACGACGCGGGCAAGGAGTACCGCCTGCGCGAGGACGGCGACGTCGCAACCCTGCTGGTGCGCCCGCGCGGCTGGCACCTCGACGAGCGCCACGCCACCGTCGGCGGCGTGCCGATGGCCGGCGGCCTGTTCGACGCGACGCTCTACGTGCTGCGCAACCACGCGGCGCTCGCCGACCGCGGCTGGGGGCCGTGGTTCTACCTGCCCAAGCTCGAGTCCCACCTCGAGGCGCGGCTGTGGAACGACGTGTTCAGCTTCCTGGAGGACGAGCTCGGCCTCGAGCGGGGCACGGTCCGCGCGACGGTGCTCATCGAGACGGTGCTCGCTGCGTTCGAGATGGACGAGATCCTCTTCGAGCTGCGCGAGCACGCGGCCGGCCTCAACGCCGGACGGTGGGACTACATCTTCAGCATGGTCAAGCGCCTGCACGGCGCCGAGCTGCCGGTGCTCCCCGACCGTCAGCAGGTCGTGATGACGGTGCCGTTCATGCGCAGCTACGCCGAGTTGCTGGTCAAGACGTGCCACCGCCGCGGCGCCCACGCCATGGGCGGGATGGCGGCCTTCATCCCGAGCCGCCGCGACCCGGAGGTCAACGAGCGGGCGCTCGCCGCCGTGCACGCCGACAAGCGCCGCGAGGCCGAGGCCGGCTTCGACGGCACGTGGGTCGCGCACCCCGACCTGGTCCCCGTGGCCCTCGAGGAGTTCGACGCGGTGCTCGACGGGCGGCCCAACCAGCTCGAACGCCAGCGCGACGACGTCGAGGTGTCGGCCGCGCAGCTCGTCGACACGCGGGTCGAGGGCGGCGCGATCACGGCGGCCGGCCTGCGCACCAACGTGCGGGTGGGCGTGTACTACCTCGCCGCGTGGCTGGCCGGCAGCGGCGCCGTCGCGATCGACAACCTCATGGAGGATGCCGCGACGGCGGAGATCAGCCGCTCGCAGCTGTGGCAGTGGGTGCAGCGCGGCGCGACGCTCGACGACGGTCGCACCGTCGACGAGGCGCTCGTGCGAGGCGAGCTCGCCGCCGTGCTGGACGTGCTGCGCAGCGAGCTCGACGGCACGCCTGCAGCCGCGCACCTCGATCGCGCCGCCGACATCTTCGCTACCGTCGCCCTCGAGCAGCCGTTCGTGGAGTTCCTCACGCTGCCCGCCTACGACGCACTCGACTGACACGCACCGACCGCAACCCCGCCACCCCGCACACAGGAGCACGACATGACCGAGCAGCCCAACACGTGGTCCGGCCAGCACGGCCGCCGCAGCCGCGCCGACTTCGACCGCGACGTGGAGGCCCTCGAGCAGGAGTGGGCGACCAACCCGCGGTGGAAGGGCATCGAGCGATCGTACTCGGCTGCCGACGTGGTCGCGCTCCGCGGCTCGCTCCCGCTGCGGCACACGTTCGCCGAGCACGGCGCGGAACAGCTCTGGAGCCTGCTCAACCGTGGCGAGGCCGACTACGTGAACGCGCTCGGCGCCCTCACGGGTGGCCAGGCCGTGCAGATGGTGAAGGCCGGCCTCAAGGCGATCTACGTGTCGGGCTGGCAGGTGGCTGCCGACGCCAACCTCGCCGGCGACGTGTACCCCGATCAGTCGATCTACCCGGCCAACTCGGTGCCCGCCCACGTGAAGCGCCTCAACGCGGCGCTCACGCGTGCGGACCAGATCGAGTGGAGCGAGGGTCTCGACAGCGGTATCGACTGGCACGTGCCGATCGTGGCGGACGCCGAGGCCGGGTTCGGTGGCGTGCTCAACGTCTACGAGTTGATGAAGGGCATGATCGAGGCGGGCGCTGCCGGCGTGCACTTCGAGGACCAGCTCGCGTCGGAGAAGAAGTGCGGGCACATGGGCGGCAAGGTGCTGGTGCCCTCGCAGCAGTTCGTGAACACGCTCAACAGCGCGCGCCTCGCTGCGGACGTGCTCGGCGTGCCGTCGATCATCGTGGCGCGCACCGACGCGCTCGGTGCCAACCTGCTCACGAGCGACGTCGATGATCGTGACAAGCCGTTCACGACGGGTGAGCGCACCGCCGAGGGCTTCTACCGCGTGAACGAGTCGCTCGACCAGGCGATCTCGCGGGGCCTCGCCTACGCGCCGTACGCCGACGTGGTGTGGTGCGAGACGGCCCTGCCCGACATGGACGAGGCGCGTGCGTTCGCCAAGGCGATCCACGCGGAGTTCCCGGGCAAGCTGCTCGCCTACAACTGTTCGCCGAGCTTCAACTGGAAGCGTCACCTCGACGACGCGCAGATCGCCAGCTTCCAGCAGGAGCTGGGTGCGCTCGGCTACCGGTTCCAGTTCATCACGCTCGCTGGCTTCCACTCGCTCAATGCTGGGATGTTCGACCTCGCGCGCGGTTACCGCGACCACGGCATGACGGCGTACGTCGAGCTCCAGGAGCGCGAGTTCGAGATGGAGGCCGACGGCTACACCGCCACGCGTCACCAGCGCGAGGTCGGCGCCGGCTTCTTCGATCGCATCTCGACCGCGGTCACCGGCGGTACCTCCTCCACGCTGGCGCTCACCGGCTCGACCGAGGAATCGCAGTTCGGGACGGAAACCGCGAAATCTCACTGAGAGCCGGAAGGGCTCCGAGCCCTCGACGCGGAACTTCACGTGGTTGACGACGTGCGCGCCGCGCACGCGCACCTCCACGAAGGGACCGCCACATGGCCACCACCAACCTCGATGACCACGCAGTCGTGCCCGTCGGCGCGCCCGGCGCCACGTCGAGCACCATCAACTGGAACGCCATCGTCCTCGCCGTGCTGATCGGCATGGGCATCACGTTCCTGCTGGTCACCGTGGGCGCTGCGGCAGGTGCCATGGTGGAGGACGGCGACGTCGCCAAGGGTGACGAGGGCAAGATCGCCGCGGCGCTCGGGTCGTGGACGGTCATCGCCGCCCTCGGCGGTGCGTTCGTCGGGTCCTACATCGGCGGGCGCTACACGCGGTGGGTCTCGATCGGCAGCGCGATGTACCACGCGATGGGCGCCTGGGCGCTCTCCCTCGTGCTGAGCATCTGGCTCGGCACGAACGGCGCGTCGGGCCTGCTGGGCAGCGCCTTCGGCTCGGCTGCCAACCAGCCGCGCGCGGACATCGCGAAGTCGTCCGGCACCAACGCCAAGGACATCCTCGACGCGGTCGGCTGGAGCGGGTGGGCGCTCGCGGGCGGCCTCATCCTGACGCTCATCGTGTCGGTCACGGCATGGCGCATGGGCGCGCACCGCTCGCTCGACGGCTTCGAGAAGAAGCCGGCCTGAGCACACCCCTCGCCGATGTCAGTCGGTCGAGGACGATGCAGTGGATGGAGACGAGGACCTGGTCGGCTGGACGCTCGCGCGTCGGCCGAGCAGGTCCTCGTCGAATCCGACCCGGTCCACGTAGCCCGGGTGGTCGACGTAGGGATTGCGGTTGCCCTGCAGCGCGGCGATGGTGTCGTTGCGCGCACGCTCGGCGTCGTCGACCGGGTCCTCGTGGTTCCACCGCAGCAGGGTGGGCAGCGAGACGCGGAAGTTGTCGAGGCTGTAGTCGCGCGGGCGGTCGGCCTGGTACCGGGTGAAGAAGTAGAACTGGTCGCGGGCCAGGTCGCCGCGCATCGACACGCGCGGCGTGAACACCGTACGCCCCTCGGCATCCGTGCCGATCACGCTCAGCTCGTTCACGCCCTCGACGGCCGGCGACGCCCAGACCGGGTCGATCACCTCCCCGTAGGGCAAGTTCGACCGGTGCGAGTTGAGGATGCCGAGCGCTGGGCGCAGGTGGTGCAGGTCGCCGCGCGCCTGCTCGGTGGCGCCCTCGCTCTGGGGCCACACGTGCTCGACCGTGAGGCCGGCCGCCGTCGCAGTGGCGAGGCCGGCCACCCCGTCGATGCGACGCCCCGAGTAGAGGTCGGTGACCACGTTGGAGTCGTCGGGGTCCTCCACCGTCGTGAAGAGGGCGGTGCGCGCGGCGTCGTAGGAGAGCGGGCGGTGGTGCTCCTCGCTGATCGTGTGCAACGAGCGCAGCAGGTCGACGCCGCGCCGCCCCTCGGCCGTGTCGTAGTACGTGCTCGTCAGGGCCGTGCTCGTGGCGTCCGGCGCGGCCGCGGACGCCGGGATCGAGCGTGCGGCCACCGCCTGGACGTGGTCCGTGGCCGGGACGTGGAGCTGCGCGGTGAGGGCGGAGGTGAGCTGCATGCGTGCGGACGCGGG
>JAOPYS010000265.1 GCA_025964465.1 Thermoleophilia bacterium | reverse complement strand
CGGGGCCGCCGCGGCGGTGCCGCCCTGCTGCGCCTGGGCCTGCGCCTGCTGCACCTGGGCGAGCAGCGCGGCCTGGTCGGCGGGTGACATGGACTGCAGCTTGGCCATCGCCGCAGCCTGCTGGTCGGCGGGCAGCTGCTTGATCACCGCCTGCAGGCGTGGATCGATGGCGGAGCCTGCGGCGACGGTCGGTGGCATGGCTGCGCCGGTGGCGGCGGGAGCGCTCGACATGGGTGGACCCTTCGTGGGACGGGAGCCGCGCCGAGGTCGACGGCGCGGGGGGACGGTCTCACCCCGTACTTCGAGCCCAGCGCGAAATCGTCCCACCGAAATCGCACAGGACCAGCACAAGGTGGTGAAAGCGGCCGCCCCGTGGCCTCGGCCCCGGGCCGATCAGCGGCGGTGCGACGCCACCGTCTCGCGGATCGTCTGCCGGATGATGCCCCCGCGCTCGGAGTCGCCCTTGGCCAGCGCGAACATCAGGTGCTTCGCCTGCTCGAAGGTGACGTGCGGCGGCATTGGCGGCACGTTCGGGTCGACGACCATGTCGAGCAGGAACGGTGCGTTCGCGGCGAACGCGCGGTCGAACGCGCCGGCCACCTCGGCCGGGTCCTCCACCCGCTCCGCGCCGATGCCCATCGCCCGCGCGACCGCGGCGTAGTCCACGGGCGGCAGGTCCTGCGACGCATCGAACCGCGGGTCGCCCGCCATCACGCGCTGCTCCCACGTGACCATGTTCAGGTCGCCGTTGTCGAGCACGACCACCACGAGCTGCTGGTTCGGCCACCGCTCCGCGTAGCGTGCGATCGTCAGCAGCTCGGCCAGCCCGTTCATCTGCATCGAACCGTCACCCACGAATGCGACCACGGGGCGGTCCGGGTGCGCGAACTTCGCGCCGATCGCGTACGGCACACCCACGCCCATCGACGCGAGCTGCCCCGACAGCGTGCCGCGCATGCCCTCGCGCAGGTGCAGGTGCCGCGCGAACCACGACACGCTCGTGCCCGAATCGGCGGTGACGATCGCGCGGTCGGGCAGGTGCCGCGACAGCTCCACCGCCACGTGCTGCGGGTTGATCGGGTCGGCGGGCACCTCGGCCTCGCGCACGACCTGCGCGTCCCACTTCGCGACGTCGTCCACGATGCGCTCGCGCCACGCGCCGCGCTCCTCGTGCCGTTCCAGCAGCGGCAGCAGGGCCGCGAGCGTCAGGCGCGCGTCACCCACGAGGTTCACCTCGGTCGGGTACCGCAGGCCGATCCTCGTGGGGTCGAGGTCCACCTGCACCGCCGGCACGCCGTCGGGCAGGAACTCCGTGTAGGGGAACGACGTGCCGACCATCAGCAGCACGTCGCAGCCCTGCATCAGCTCCCAGCTGGGCTTCGTGCCGAGGAGGCCGATCGTGCCCGTCACGCCGGGCACGTCGTCGGGCAGCACGTCCTTGCCCAGCAGCGCCTTGGCGATGCCCGCGTCGAGCACGTCGGCCACCGCGCGCACCTCCGCCACCGCACCACGCGCGCCGGAACCGATCAGCATCGCGACCCGGCGACCCGCGTTGAGCAGGTCGGCGGCGATGCGCAGGTCGACCGGGTCCGGCACGACGTTCGGCTGCGACAGCACGTGGCTCGTGCGCGACATGCCGTGCGCGCGCTCCGGAAGCACGACCGCATCCAGCTCCTGCACGTCGTTGGGGAGGATGACCACCGTCGGCGCGCGGCGCGTCGTCGCGATCCGCAGCGCGCGGTCGATCACCATGCGCGCCTGCTCGGGCACCGTCACGGTCTGGCAGAACGCGCTCGCGACGTCCGAGAAGAGTGCCTCCAGGTCGACCTCCTGGTGCTGGTCCGCCCCGTGCGTACTGCGCGCCTGCTGCCCGACGATCGCCACCACCGGCTGGTGGTCCTTCTTGGCGTCGTAGAGGCCGTTGAGCAGGTGGATGGCGCCCGGGCCGGACGTCGCCACGCACACCGACGGCGCGTCGGTCAGCTTCGCGTGTGCCACCGCCATGAGCGCCGCGGTCTCCTCGTGCCGCGCCTGCACGAACTCGAAGCGGTCCCCAGCACGCGCGAGCGCCCCGAACAGCCCGTTGATGCCGTCGCCCGGATAGCCGAACAGGCGCGTCACCCCCCACTGCTCCAGGCGGTCGAGGACGAAGTCGCTGACGGTGGTGGCTGACATGGGGGATCCTCAGGTCGACGGCGGTGCCGCCACCCTACGCCTCACCCGGTCAGACATCACCCGTCTCGGTGCCGAAGGCCGTCTGCAGCGGCTTGTTGAACCACACGTGCGCCGCGTACTCCGCGCCCGCCGTGCCGCCGTGCGTGTGCCAGCTGCCGGCACCGAGGTCCGGCGGCGCGCCCTGCGACGGGTTGTGGCTCAGCATCACGCCGACGAGCGTGTTGCCCTCGAACATGAGCGTCGCCGGGTGCTCCAGGTCGTAGCCGTTGCGCTGCGCGAAGATCGAGTCGTTGATCCAGTGGTCGGGCGCGGAGGGGTTGGGGTGGTACCCGGCCGCCGCGGCCTGCGCCGGCGTGGAGATGTTGCGCGTCGCGAACTTGAGGCGCTCGAGCGACCGTTCCGCGAGGGCGGCGTTGCGCACGCTGCCGTCATTGACGTTGGTCTGCGCGGGGTTGCCGCCCGCGGCCGTGAGCTGCGTCTGCGTCACCGGTGCGGCGAGGTACTGCGAGACCGGCGCGGCGAACGACGGCGCGACCGGCACGGCTGCGCGCACCGCTGCGGTGCCCGCTCCCGTCCCCGCTCCTGCTCCTGAACATCCGCACATGGAGATTGCCCGTCCCGTGGCCGTCTTCCGTCACCCCCCACGGTAGGACGGAACGTGCGATCGGTCAACGATCGTCGGCGACGAGTTCGCGCAGCGACGGGGTGCCGAACCGCTCGCCCTCGCCCCACTGCTCCATCGCCGTGCCGAACGCCGGGTAGCCGCCGAACTTCCGGAGCATCGCGGCGGAGTACATGAGGTTCCACGACATGAGCGACAGGTTCTTGTGGGTGAAGTCGTTGTCCAGCCCGACCTCGCCGTCGTCGCCGAAGCTCGGCCCGGGCCCGATCTCGCCGATCCAGCCGGCGTCGGGGTTGGGCGGCACGGTGAAGCCCATGTGCGCCATGGAGAAGGCGAGGTTCATGCAGACGTGCTTCACGCCGTCCTCGTTGCCGTTGACGACCCAGCCGGCGACCTTGTCCACGTACGTGTACTGGCCCTTGTCGTTGAACTGGCCCGAGCTGGAGTAGAGCCGCTCGACGATACGCGTGCAGACGCTGGTCTTCTCCCCGAGCCAGAGCGGCGTGCCCAGCACGACGATGTCGGCGGCCATCACGCGCTCGAAGATCGCAGGCCACTCGTCCTCGCCCCACCCCTCCTCCGTCATGTCCGGGCTCATGCCGGTGGCGATGCGGTGGTCGATGGCGCGCAGGTGGTCGGTCGAGACGCCGTGCGACTCCATGATCCGCGACACGGCGCGCAGGAGGCGGTCGGTGTGACTCGTCTTCGGGCTGCGCGAGAGCGTGCAGTTGATGAAGATGGCCGACAGCGAGGCCAGGTCGAGGTCGGCGGGCGGGGCAGTGGCGGGGGCGTCGGAAGAGGTCATGGCCGGCGCCTGCCCGCCCGGCCTGCGCGGCAACCGCGGGAGGTCGTCTGGCGCGGCGGCCGCCTACCTCGCGGCGTCGGCGAAGGCCTTGGCGCGCGCGGTGTAGCCCGCGGGGCCACTGTGGATCCCGTCCTTGCCGACGTAGGACGGGTTGGCCTGGACCATCTTCGCCCAGTCCACGAGCCCCATCACGTCGGGGTTCTTCGCGGCGTAGTCCCGGATCATGTCGTTGACCGGGCCGTAGTCGCCGTTCGGTCGCACGATGGTGGCCCACACGACCTTGCCGCCGCGCGCGCGGGCATCGGCGATCGTCTTCTCGATCGCCGCCTGCAGCTCCGCCTTCTGGCCGGGCGCGTTGTTGGTGAACAGCG
>JAOPYS010000259.1 GCA_025964465.1 Thermoleophilia bacterium | reverse complement strand
GCAGTCGTGCTGGTCGAGCCCGCCGAGCGGGCTGCCGAGGTGGAGGTCTGCTGCGTGGACGATGATCATGCTGGTCACATCCGGCGTGGGCGCCGGGACCGTTCGGGACCCACCGAACATCCGTTCGGTCGAGTAGCGAATTGATCCTCAGGGTGCCGGACGGGTCGGACGCAGCCGGCGCGACGCGTCAGGCGGCGCCCTCGGCCGGCAGGTGGGCGGCGGCGGTCCCCTCGGGCGCTCCCTCGGGCGCTCCCGCCGCCCCGCCCTCGTGCGCGATCCGCTCCACCAGCTCCGGCGCCGTCAGCGTCCGCGCGCGCGTGGTGATGGGTTCGGGAGTGGGGATGTGCGCCGCCTCGGGGACGGCGCCCAGGTCGCGGAACCGCCGCGTCTGCACCAGCACGCGCGACTCGAGCGAACCGACGGCCGCGTTGTAGGCCTCGGTCGCACGGTCGAGGTGGCGGCCCACGCCAGCGACGTGCTCGGCCAGGCGCGACACCCGGTCGTGCAGCTCGCGCCCGAGCCGCGCGATGTCCGCCGCGCCCTCCGCCACCCGCGCCTCCTTCCAGCCCTGCGCCACGGCGTGCAGCAGCGTCAGCAGGGTGGTCGGGGAGGCGATGACGACCCCGCGCGCGAAGGCGTCCTCCACCAGCGTGGGCCGCTCGCGCACGGCGGCGGCGAACAGGTGCTCGGCCGGCAGGAAGAGCACGACGAGGTCGGGCAGCGCGCCGTCGACGTGCCGTGCGTAGCCCTTGCCGGCGAGGGAGCGCACGTGCGCGGCGACCTGGTCGGCGTGGCGCACGAGGTGGCGGCGGGCGACCTCGTCGTCCTCCTCCGCCGCTGCATCCATGAACGCATCGAGCGGCGTCTTGGCATCGACGACGACGCAGCGTCCGTTGGGGAGGTTGACCACCATGTCGGGCCGCAGGCGCCCGCCCTCGCCGTCGTCGGTGGACGCCTGCAGCGTGAAGTCGCGGCAGTGCTCGGCCAGGCCGGCGAGCTCCACGACACGCCGCAGCTGCAGCTCGCCCCACTGCCCGCGCCCGAGCGGTTGGCGCAGCGCGCGCGACAGGCCGGCGGTCTCGCCGCGCAGCCCCTCCCCCGTGGCGCGCAGCTCGCGCAGCTGGCCGGCCAGCTCTCCCGCGGAGCGCGCGCGTTCGCGGTCGAGGGAGGCGATGCGCGCCTCGACCTGCGCGAGGGCGACCTGCACGGGGCGCGTCAGCTCGGCGGCTGCGGCTGCGCCGGGTGCGGCGCCGGCACGCCGGCGCGGCGACAGCGCGAGCCCCAGCACGAAGGCGACCATGGCGACGAGGAAGGCGACGGAGGGGGACATGCGGGCACTCCCGGGGCGTGGACCGCCGCGGGCCGGCGGGCCGTCGCCAACTCACCGTAGCCCGGGCACCGGTCGCCGTCCGTGCTGGCCGGCGCGCGGGAACTTCCGCACAAACATGACTGATCCGGGCACATCGGTGCGGAAGTCGGGCGTTTCGACCAGCCGCGCCACCCGAACTTCCGCACAGACACGACCGATCCGGGCACATCGGTGCGGAAGTTCGGCGCGCTCGCGCACGCAGGCGAACCGGTAGCGTCGGTGGCATGTCTCGCCGCTCCTCGTCACGCCCGCGCAAGAAGCCCGCCTCCGCCCGCCGCCCCGCCGCGGGTCCGACCCCGGCGCAGCTCGCCGCGCAGGCGGTCGACGCGGTCGCCGACGCGATGGCCACCGACGACCCGCTCGAGGCGGAGGCCGCCGCGTCGTGGATCGCCTCCGCCGAGCTCGACACCGAGTGGCGCGCGATCGCCGCCTGCGAGACCGAGGCCGAGCTCGACGCCGTCCCCCACCCCGTGCTCGCCCCCGTGCGCCGGCTCGCCGAGCTGCGCGACGCGGAGCTGCGCCACCCCGCCCTGGCCCTCGTGCACGCCCTCGCCGCACTCGCACCCGGCGACGAGGACGTGGCCGGTGCTGCCGAGGCCGCCTCCAAGCGCCTGCGGTTCCTCGGAGCGCGCTCGCCCGTGTGGGCCGAAGCCCTCGCCGCGCCCGAGACCGCGAGCTGCTGGTGCGTGCGCGACGTGTTCTCCGAGGCGATGACCCTCTACGTCGGCGTGCGCCACCCCGGGTTCGCCACGCACAGCATCGGCGCGCGCATCGAGCAGGACCGCCACGCCGAGCTCGTCGACATCGTGCTCGGCGACGCCCCCGAGCGCCTCGTCCCCCAGGTCGAGGCATCGCTCGCCGACGATCCCGACGCCGCCCTGCTGCTGGTCGAGGAGTGGACCCCCGCCCGCGCCGGCGCGATGCTCGCCGAGGTCGTCGCCGGCGTCGAGGAGACGATGGGCGAGGAGCTGGAGGACGACGGGTTCGACCTGTTCACGCTGCTGCGCTCGCGCGCCGAGCTGCTCACGGACGCGGTGGAGGCGGCCAGCGACGAGGAGCTCGACCTCGCCTCCCACCGCAGCCCGCTCGACGAGCTCGACTACGCCCGCCTGCTCGCGCGATTCCGCGCGTCCAACGAGTACGCCGCGACCGACAACACCAACGACGTGGTCGCCCGCTCGATCGTGCAGTGGGTGTTCGACTGGGTCGCCGGTGGCGTGGGGCGCGTCGGGCCGTCGCTGGTCGTGGACCTGCTCGGCAGCCTCGAGGAAGCGGCGGCCGCCGACCCGGACCGCACCGCCCACGCGCTGCTGCTCCAGCACGGCGTGCCCACCGCGCGTGCGTGGGCACGCTTCTGCGCCGCGGCGACCGGCCTGCCCGACGCGGGCCTGGCCCGGATCGAGGAGACGCTCGACGAACTGTCCGAACGCGCGGCTCATGCCGCCTCCTCCACCGACCGATGATGCTCGGCACCCCGCTCCCCCTCGGCCCGACAGGCACCCCCCACATGACCCACGCCCGATCGCGCGGCACCCTCGCTGCCGTGCTCCTGCTCGCCACGTGCGCGCTCGCCGCTGCCGCCTCCGCATCCGCGGTGGCAGCCGCCTCGCCGTCGGGCGTCTCCACGCGCGTGATCCACGGCAAGCCGGCGACGCCCGCGACGTACGAGGCCCGCCTCCGCTCCACGGTCGCGCTGGTGGCGGCCGACGCCCCGAGCGTCTTCCAGGGCCAGTTCTGCGGCGGCACGCTCATCGACGACACGCACGTGCTGACCGCTGCGCACTGTGTCGTGACCGAGGGCTACGGCGCCTGGTCCACGCGCCGCGCGCCCTCCTCCTTCGGGGTCATCGCCGGCGCACGCACGCTGTCGAAGGGCCCGCTCGCGGCGTCCGGGCTGGTGCCGATCGAGTCGATCTTCGTCAACCCGAACTACAACCGCGGCAAGCTCAGCTGGGACGCCGCCGTGCTGCGGCTGGCCCGCCCGATCGTCGGCGTGCCGACCCTGCCGTTGATCACACCCGCGCAGGGCGACGCGCTTGGGACGGCGGAGTCGACCGCGACCGTCGCAGGCTGGGGCGACACGCAGCCGCTGCTCGACGACTGCTGCTTCCCGGCCGACATCCAGACCGTCGACGTGCCCGTGCACGTCAACGCGACCTGCGCGGCCAACCTGCGGCGCGTGGCGCAGCTCGCCTTCAACGCCGAGTACCAGCTGTGCGCCGGGGTGCTGCAGCGCGGCTCGGTGCTGGGCGCCGACACGTGCCAAGGCGACAGCGGCGGCCCGCTCATCGTCGACGCGGACGGCGCGCCGCGCCTCGCCGGCGTGGTGTCGCTCGGCGTGGGCTGCGGCCAGCGCGGGTTCGGCGTGTACAGCCGTGTGACGGCGCTCACGCCGTGGCTCGCATCGATCCCCGGGGTGACGGGGGACGGGACGGGCGACCCGACGTTCGGCGCCGGCAACTTGGCGCCGGCCAGCGCGACGGCCGAGCCCGTGGACTTCACGCACGTGCGGGTGACGGTGCCGGCGCGCGTGGCAGGCGGCGACCCGACGGGCTACACGCTGTGGGCGCGGCTCGACGCGCCGAAGGTGGCGGAGGACCTGTTCCTGGGCCTGCGCCCCGCGCCCGACCCGGCTGCTCCGAACGCGTACGTCGTACGGGTGCCGGCGAGCCGCGGCGCGGCACACACGCTCGTGATCCGACCGATGGCCGTGAACGGCGAGGGGCCGATGACGACGTTCCGCGCCACGCCGGTGCTCGACCGCGTGCCGCCGACCGCGACGCGGATCGCCCGACCGGTGCGCACGGGCGCGGTCATCACGGCGCGCTGGAGCGCGTCGGTCGACCGGCAGGGCGGGCTCGACGGCTACCTCGTCCAGCGCCGCGTCGGGTCGCGTTGGGCCACGCCTTCGTACGTCGAGGGGCGCGTGCTGAAGTTCCGTTCCCCGGGTGCGGGCGCCGTGCGCGTGCGCGCGATCGACGTCGCCGGCAACCTCGGACGCTGGTCGGCCATCGCGAAGTTCTGACCTTGGCGCCAGCACCCGCGAACCGATCTCACGTACGACGCCAGGTCCGCTCCGCGACCCTCATGTCGTATCGGCCGTCAGTCGAGCGCGCGCGGACCGAGGGATACGACACGGGGTCCGCTCCGCGACCCTGACGTCGTAAGGTCCTCGGTCAGGTGTCGGTGCGCTCCACGTGCCAGGCCTCGCCGCCGACCGGGAAGTGCAGGCCGAGCCGCTGCGCCGCGTCGCGCGCACCCGGGACGTTGGCCAGCGCCACGCCACCCACGTAGGCGTCGGCGGCGGCGCCGTGCTCGTGGTTGGAGTGGCCGGGCGGCGCCGCGAGGTTGCCGTGCCCGGCGCGGTAGGCGGCGTAGAGCTGGCTCTGCTCCGCGAACGTGCGGTTGCCGGAGATGATGTCGATCGGCTTCCCGAGCTGCTGGCCGAGCGCGTCGAGGCGCGACAGCAGCTCCGGGTCGAGGTTCGCCGTCTTGCCCGTGACGTGGGCGAGGGAGGGCGCGGAGGGCGCGGTGGTCGCCACCGGCGCGATGCCCGCAGCGCCTGCGGTGCCCATCGACCCCTGCGGGCCGAGGCCGAGCCCGGCGAGCGTGCTGGCGGTGGCCGTACCGCCGGTGATCTGCGCGAGCAGCGCGGCCTGGGTGGAGAGGCCGTTGCCCTGGAGCGCGGCGTAGGGGTTGGCGGACGCGGCGCCCGGGGCGGCTGCGCCCGGCATCCCGGGGACGCTGGCAGGCAGGCCGGGCAGCGCGGTCGAGGCGTCGCCGCCGCTGCTCCCGTCGTCATCTCCCTGCAGCATGGAGGCGGTGATCATCTGCTGCTGGAAGAGCGCGGCCGTGGCCTGAGGGTTGAGCGCGCCTGGCGCCCGCCCCTGCGCAGGCGCCGACACGCCGAGCGTCAGCTCGCGCAGTTCCTGCATCCGCGCCATGGCGATGTCGTAGCCCACTGCGCAGGGAATCGACCCCACGAGGGGCGGCCCTGAGCCGGTGGAGCATGCGCGACGCGCTGCAGCGCGGACCGCCGTTGGCTCACCAGGTGCCGGAGCAGACCTTCGCGAGCTTCGGGGCGCAGACCTTGGTGACGAGGCCGGTGCCGTCGTGCGTCTCGGTGAACCGCACGCGCTTTCCGCCCGCAGCCGCGATCGAGCTCGAGACCGTGTATCCGTCCGCCTTCGGCGCGAGCTTGGTGCACAGCCCGCCGTCCACCGCGCAGCCGCGCTTGAGCGCGCCAGCCAGCTCGGGCTCCTCCACCGAGATCTTGGCGGCGGTGCAGCCCGTGTACAGGCCGGTCACGTTCGACGCCGCGCACGCCTCGATGGCGTTGACGGCCTGCTTGACCGTGATCTTCGCGTCGGAGGACGTCGACGCAGCGCCACCCCCCGGGGGCGTGACGACAACCGGCGGAGTCGACGCGGGCGCCGGGTCAGGCGTCGTCGTCGCGGGATCCTCGCCCCGCGTGAGGAACACCGCCGCGGCGATCGCAAGCACGACCGCAACGAGCACGAGCTGCACGACGCGCTGGCCGAGGAGCTCGCGCACGCGCGTCCCGACGTCGCCACCTGCACGAGCCGCCGCGACGGGCGCGACCTCGGCCTCCGTCCCGGTCACCATCGCCTCCGCAGGAGCCATCGCCTGGGCCTGCGCGTGGGCTGGCGTCACGGCAGCCGGCACCGGCGCGACAGCAGCCGCCTGCGGCGCCGCTGCCGGCGGATCGCTGCGGTGCTCGGTCCACGCCGCGCCGTCCCACCACCGCATCCCCCCGGGTCGTTCGGCGTCGTCGTACCATCCAGCAGCAGGAGCGGGGTTCGTCATGTTCGCTGCATCGTCGCGCCGGCCCCCGCCCTTGAACGCGGTCTAGGATGCCGCGATGGCGCCGACCTCCTCCCCCAGCCCCGCCGACACCGTGATCCGCGCGCGCGGGCTCGTGAAGCACTACGAGGTGCC